>CAYZGL010000015.1:11054-31401 GCA_964477985.1 uncultured Rubrivivax sp.
CGGCCAGCTTGGGCAGCCGCACCTCGGCGACGCGCCAGCCGCGGTGGCTCAAGCTGCCGCTGAACGGCGGCTGGCCGACCACGTTGCCGGTGAGCTTGACCGCCGCGGCGTCGAAGCCCGCGGCCAATGTGATGCGCGCGCCCTCGGTCTCGGCACGCACCGGCACGATGTCGAAATGCTCGCGCAGCACCTTGGCGCAGCCCTCGTGCACCAGGCGCGCCGCGGCACCGATCTGCGCGTCGTCGTAAGCCCCGAGGCTTTCGCCGGCGAAGTCGATCAGCCGCGCGTCGCGCTGCAGCAGCGCCAGCAACTGCAGCGCGGCGTCGGGGTTGGCCTGCTTCAGCGTCGGGGCTGGGGCGGGTGCGGGAGTGGGGGCGGGCGGCGGCGCGTCGGTGCCGTGGCGCAGCGCGGCGAAGCGCGCGGCCAGCTGGGCGTCGCCGAGCACGCCGAAGAAGGCGCTGAAGGCCAGGCCGATGCGGCTGAGCAGCGAAGGCGGGGGTGTTTGGTTCATTCGATGGCTCCGTCCCGGAGTTGCTGCGGCCGGGAGGCGTGATTGGGGGGGTGCCACGCGCCGGGGTGAGGGCCGATGTGGGCACCACGCCGACGCGAGGGTCCAGATCCTTCAGGCGGCACAATGGCTGCGCGAAGGTCGGCGCTGTTGCGGTGCAGCATTCTAAGGTTCCGCGACGTGCTGCCCGCTGCGGGCACGGTGGTGCGTGAAGTACGCCGAGGCACGTCGACGGCAAGGCGCCGCCCTATGCCGAGCCGCAGTGGGGCGGCGTCTTGCGCACCGGCCCGTACGCGGCCTGCAACGCCGTGCAGAGTGTCAAGGTCAACCCGCAACGCAAGTCGGCGCTGTGTGTCGCGCATGGCCGGCGGCGCTTCGAGGAGCTCAGCCGCGGCGGCTGCAGCGCTGGGTGCGGATTCACCACGCTGCAGCGGCCTGCGCACAGATGGAGCATCACAGCCGTCGGCAAGCGCGGCAGCCCAGCGGCGGCCGTGAAGGCAAGCCTGCGTGTCATGGTTCCGCCCGCCGGGCCCGCGTCGAGCGCGCCCGGCGGGCGCAGTCGGTTCCTCGCGGCAGGAAATGCCGTGCGGCACGCGCCGGCCTTCGAAGGCCCTCACCGCGAAGTGCTGCACCGCGCGCTGATCCCCCCATCAGCAGGCCGCCCGCGCTCCAGACTGGCGGCAACCGAACTCGGGCTCGTGCATGGGGCGGAACAGCAGGTCGAGGATCGCGTCGAGCCAAGGCAGGCCGTTGACCGGGTTGGCGCATCGCCACCGCCTGCATCGAGGCGCGACCCCATGCAAGCTCGGCGGCGAATTACTCGCGCCGCGGCACCCCGGAGCGCCAACCCGCGTCGTCGCGCCGCACCTTGGCCCAGGCGTCGGCCAGGCCGATGAAGGCATCCGAGTCGAGCGTGTTCCTCGCCACGGCACGGTTGACCGTGATCCAGGCGATGGGGCCCCGGCGTTCGCGGAGGATGACGGACGCGGATCGCGCGGGTTGGCTTGCAGCGCGGTTTCTCGAGGAAACGCCGGGCCGCCCCAAGTTTCCTTGACCCCCGCGGGTGGGCCGAGCCCGGACGAAGAACAGTCCACTGCGGACGGTTCTTCGCCGGGTGAGGGCCATCGGACCTCCAGGTCCGACGGCGGGCTGGGCGCTGCCCCGGCCCTGGGGGCGCTCAGAAGCTGCCCGGGCGCACGAGCGCATCGATGCCGCCGTCGATGAAGATCACCGTGCCGTGGATGAACGCGGCGCGCGGCGAGAGCAGGAAGTCCACCAGCTCGGCCACATCGGCCGGTTCGCCGCAGCGGCCCAACGGCGGCATGAACTGGCGCGCTTGCTCGGGCAGGCGCTCGTCGGCGTGCAGGGCCGCCAGCATAGGGGTCGCGATCGGTCCCGGCGCTGCGGCGTTCAGCCGCACGCCCGCGGCAGCCCAGCGTACGGCGCGGTTGCGCATCGCGCGCACCAGCGTGTACTTGCTCAGGCAGTAGGCCGTCAGCGGGTGATCCACCTTCGCCGCTTCGGCACGCGCCGCGGCTTCGTCGCCCGACAGGATCGCCACGGTCAGCGGATGCGCCGCGGGGTCGGGAACCTGCACCGCACCGGTCGACGCGATCAGCACCGCCGCCGGCTGTGTGCCGGCGCGCAGCGCGTCGAACAAGCCGTCGAGCACGCCGATCGCGCCGAAGTAGTTGACCGACACGATCTGCGCCGGGTCGGCGGTTGGCGGCAGGCCCGCCGAGCAGACCAGCGCGTCGACGACGGCGCCGCTGTGCTCGAGCACCGCACGCACCGCGGCGTCGCGCCCGGCCGCGGTGCCGAGGTCGGCGACGATGGGCGCGGCTTCATGCGCCACGCCGAGCGTGCGTCGACCCAGCCGTGCTTGCGACTGCACCACCGCGGCGCCGATGCCGGAACTCGATCCGGTGACGATGACTTCATGCATGGGCGGGGCACTCCTGTTTGCCTTGTGTGGTCGGGGCGATGCGGATCACCGGCTGCGGCGCTGCGGGCGCCGGGTCGCGATGCAGCGCATCGGCCACCGGGGCGTAGAGCGTGCTGCGGCGCCAGGCCGGCCGGCCAATGCCCGCGGCCAGCGCTTCGAGCGTGCGCGCATCGAGCGCCGGTCCATGCGCGCCACCGGCGGCGCGGGTGATCGACTCGTCCATCAGCACGCCGCCGAGATCGTTGGCACCGGCGCGCAGGCACAGCGCCGCGCCCTCGGCGCCCATCTTCACCCACGAGGCCTGGATGTTGGGGATCAGCGGGTGCAGCGCGAGGCGCGACACCGCGTGCATCAGCACCGCCTCGCGCAGCGTCGGGCCGTGGCGGCTCGCGCCCTTGCGCGCCATCGGCGCTTCCATGTGCACGAAGGCCAGCGGCACGAACTCGGTGAATCCCCCCGTGCGCTGCTGCAGCGCGCGCAGGCGCAGCAGGTGGCGGGCCCAGTGCTCGGGCCGATCGACATGGCCGAACATGATGGTGGCGGTGCTGCGAAGCCCGGCTTCGTGCGCATGGCGCATCACCTCGAGCCACTCGGCGGTGCCGAGCTTGTCGGGGCAGATGATGGCGCGCACTTCGTCGTCGAGGATCTCGGCCGCGGTGCCCGGCAGGGTCGACAGGCCCGCGTCCTTCAGGCGGCGCAGGTAGTCCGGCAAGGACAGCCCGAGCGTGCGCGCGCCATGTGTCACCTCGAGCGGCGAGAAGGCATGCACATGGATGGCCGGCACCGCGTCCTTGACCGCGGCCACGATGTCGAGGTAGGTCTGGCCGGTGAACTTGGGGTGGATGCCGCCTTGCAGGCAGACCTCGGTGGCGCCGCGCGCCCAGGCCTCGCGCACGCGGCGCGCGATCTCGGCGCTGTCCATCAGGTAGGCGGGCCCGCGCAGGTCCTGCGTCGCACGGCCTTTGGCGAACGCGCAGAAGGTGCAGCGGCAGCTGCAGATGTTGGTGTAGTTGATGTTGCGGTTGACGACGTAGGACACGCCCTCGCCCACGGTGCGCGCGCGCAGCCGGTCGGCCGCGTGCAGCACGCGCGGCAGCTCGTCGCCGTCGGCGTTGAACAGGGCCACGATCGCGCCCTCGCCGAGCGCCTCGCCGGCGGCGGCACGATCGATCGCGTCCTGCAGCTCGCTCGCCGCCGCGCCCACGGACGGCCGCACCCACCCGGCAGCCAGCGCCGGCAGCGCCTGCGCGGCCCCGGCGTGCCAAGCCTCGCCGCGCACGCGGCCGAAGCTGTCGAGCTGGCGCAGCACGGCCGGACGCAGCGCGGCATCGACCCAGCGCTCGGCCTGCTGCGCGTGGCGCGGCGCGATCGCCAGGCGCTCGGCGAGGTGGCGGCCGGCGGCGCGTGTGCGCGCGGCCAGCGCATCGAGGTGCGGCCACGGCGCCTCGGGGTTGACGTGATCGGGCGTCACCGGCGAGACGCCGCCCCAGTCGTTGAGGCCCGCGTCGATCAGCGCGCCGAGCTGGCCTTCGCGCAGGTTGGGCGGCGCCTGGATCGACATCGCCGCGCCGAACACGAGGCGCGCGACGGCGATCGTCCACTGATGATCCTCGAGGCTCGGCTCGGGTGCCTGCGCCATGCGAGTGCCCGGCTTGGCACGGAAGTTCTGCACGATCACTTCCCGCACATGGCCGAACTCGTCGTGCAGCTCGCGCAGCGCCAGCAGGGCCTCGATGCGCTCGCGGCGGGTTTCGCCGATGCCGATCAGGATGCCGCTGGTGAACGGCACCGCCTGCTCGCCGGCGGCGCGGATCGTCGCCAGCCGCGCCTCGGGGCGCTTGTCGGGCGAGCCCCAATGCGCGCCGCCCTTCTCGCACAGGCGCGGCGAGGCCGACTCGAGCATGATGCCCATCGACACCGACACCCTGCGCAGGCGCGCGAGGTCGGCCGCGCTCATCAGGCCGGGGTTCAGGTGCGGCAGCACACCGGTCTCGTGCCAGACCAGGCGCGCCATCGCTTCGAGGTAGTCGAGCGTGGTGCCGAAGCCCATCGCGTCGAGCGCGGCGCGCGCGGCGGGGTAACGCTGCTCGGGCTGGTCGCCGAGCGTGAACAGCGCCTCGCGGCAGCCCGTGGCCTGGCCCGCGCGCGCGATCGCGAGCACCTGCTCGGCGCTCAGGTAAGGCGCCGGCATCGCGCGCGGGGCCTGCGCGAAGGTGCAGTAGTGGCAGACGTCGCGGCACAGCTGCGTCAGCGGGATGAACACCTTGCGCGAGTACGTGACGATGCGGCCGTGGCCCGCGATCGCGAGCGTGCGCGCGCGACGCAGCAGATCGGGCAGGTCGCTCGGCGTGCCGTGGGCCAGCGCCAGCGCGGCGGCCGCGTCGAGGCGGTCGGGGTTCAGCGCAGCGTGGGTGCGGTGAGCGATGGTTGCCATGGGGGGCTCCGGTGCGCATGGGCTCAGGCGTGAACCGCACGCGGTGCGGCATCGATGGCCGACAACTCGGCGCTGAAGCGGGCGAACTGTCGGTGCGCGAAGGCGGCGTCGAAGCCGAAGCGCCGCCCTTCGAGAATCATCTGCAGCGCGCCGCGCGCCTGGTAGGCGCGGCGCCGCCAGCGTGCGGTCGCGCCCAGGTCGGCGTCGGCCAGGCGCTGTCCATAGCCGGCCCAGAACGCGGCCGGGATGTCGAGGAAACCGAAGATCCACTCGGCCGACGTGTCGCCGAAGAAGGCGCGCTCGGCGTCGAGCAGCGCGGCAATCTTCCAGCCGCCGGACGCCTGCGCGACCAGCACGTTGCGCGGCCACAGGTCGCCGTGCACGAGGCGTGGCGTCACGCCGTCGTCGAGCCGCGCGCGCTCGCGATCGAGCTTCGAGCGAAAGCCCGCCAGGCCCGCCACCACGATGCGCTGTTCGGCCAAATCTTCCGCCAGCCCATCGACCAGTTCGACGAACCACGAGGAGAAGCGCGCATGGCGCGCGGCCGGCGCCGGGAAACCGAAACGATCGCCTCGCAGCGCGTGCAGCCGCGCGACGAGTTCGCCGTAGGCGCGCCACAGCGCGTCGTTGGCGGCCTGGCCGATGCGCGGCATCGCCAGCTCCCAGACTTCGCCGGCGCGGTGCTCGGCCAGCATCCAGTGGCGCGCCACGAGGCGCTGGCTGAAATCGGCGTGCAGCAGGCGCGGGATCGCATCGCCCAGGGCGCGCAGCAGCGGCTGGACGCTGCACTCGCGCGCCATCTGGCCGCGCTCGTGGCGCCACAGGGGGGCGCCGGCTTCGGGGCCCAGGCGCAGCACCACCGGCGGCCGATGTTCGAGATCCAGTCGGTACGTCGTGTTGAAGTGGCCGCTGCCGAGCAGCGCGCAGCCCGCCAGACGCGCCGACGGGCCGAGCGCGGCGCGGCACAGCGCGTCGATCGTCGCCGCATCGATCGGCCGCCGCAGCACCGGCGCTCGGCGGTCGACGGCGACGAAGTCCATCTCACACCCGCGCGGCAGCGATGAGGTGCGCGCCGCCGCTGCTGAAATCCTGCAGCAGAAAGCGCTCCTGCGGCTTCTCCGAAGCCGTCTTCGGAATCTCGGCGAGCACCTGCAGCCAGCTCGGAACGGCATTGGCTTCGAGCGCGGCGCGGCAATGCGCGAACACCGATGCGGCATCGAAGCGCTCGGCATCCACCGGCACCAGCGCAGCCACGAGATCGCGCTCGCCGGCCGCGCCCGAGGCCGCGGGCACGCCATAGACGTACACGTCGTCGACCATCGGGTGCTCGGCGATCATGCGCTCGACCGCGCTCGGGTCGATGAAGTCGCCGTTGCGGCGGATGCCGCCGCCCTTGCGGTAATCGTAGAAGAGCCAGCCCTCGGCGTCGCGGTGGCCCATGTCGCCGCTGCGGTTCCACCCCGCCACGATCTTCTTGCGCGACGCGTCGGGGTTGTTGTGGTACTGGACACTGGCGGCGCTGCCGTCGCCGGGGCGGCAGCAGATCTCGCCGACCGTGCCGGGCGCGCATTCGTTGCCGTCGTCGTCGAGGATCTTCATCTGCACGCCGAACACCGGCTTGCCGAAGGAACCGACCGGGCCTTGGCCGGGCGGGTTGCAGGCCATGCCGCCGCCGTCGCTGGCGCCGTAGATCTCGAACAGCTCGACCTTGTAGCGCTGCTCGAACGCGCGCCACAGCACCGCGGGCATGCCCGAACTGATGATCAGGCGCACCGGGTTGTCGGCGTCGTCGGCGCGCGCGGGCTCGCTGTAGATCGCGGTGGCCATGCCGCCGAGCACGGCGAACGAGGTGCAGCCGTAGCGGCGCGCGATGTCCCACAGCTTCGACTTGGTGAAGCGGCGGCTGATCACGGCACGGTAGCCGAACCTGAGCGCCGGCAGCAGCGCGGTGGTCTGCGCGTTGTTGTGAGTGAAGGACAGGCCGGTGTAGGGCCGCTCGTCGGCCTGGTAGCCGAAGAGCTGCGCGACATAGGGCGTGCTGCCCAACCGGCGGTGGTCGCCGACGATGCCCTTCGGGTCGCCGGTGGTGCCCGAGGTGTAGAGGATCTGGATCGGGTCGCCGACCTGCACGTCGGCGGCGGGAAAGTCGGGGCCGTCCTGGGCCAGGCCGTCTGCGATGTTCTCGACGCCGTTGGCGTTCGGCACCGCGGCCAGGCCCGGTTCGCCGCTGTCGATCGCGAGCAGCCATTGCACCGACGGCGCCTCGGCGCGCGCGGCCAGCACCTCGGGCAGCGCATAGTCGGCGGTGACGACGCCGCGGCAGGCCGCGTCGCGCAGCATGAAGGCCAGGCGCGGCGCCGGCGTGCGCGGGTCGATCGGCACGAACACCGCGCCCATCAGCGACGCGGCGATCATCGCCTCGACGAATTCGGGGTGGTTGCGCATCATCAGCGCGAAACGCTCGCCCTTGCGCAGGCCCAGGGCCGCCAGCCGCGTCGCCAGCCGATTGCCGTTGCGCCACAGGTCGGCGTAGGTGCGCACCTCGTCGGGCGTGGCGCCGCCGTCGAGGCTGAAGTGCTCGAAGGTCAGCACGTCGAAGCCGGGCTGCTGCGCGGCCTCGAGCGCGATCAGGTCCGACAGGATGAGTTCGTTGCGTTCGCGCATGCTCAGCGCACCAGTATCGACACGTTCATCGCCGCGACCTCGCCGCGGATGTTGCCGCCGCCGTTGTGCGTCAGGCCGACCTTGGCCCCTTGCGCCTGGCGCGCGCCGGCGCGGCCCTGGAGTTGGCGCGTGATCTCGAACACCTGCGCCAGGCCGGTGGCCCCTACCGGGTGGCCCTTGCGCAGCAGCCCGCCCGAGGTGTTGACGGGGATGCGGCCGCCGAGCCTGGTGTGCCCTTGCGCGAGCAGCGCGACGCAGTCCTCGGGCTTGGCCAGCCCCAGGTGGCCGTAGCTCAGCAGTTCCATCACCGACGAGCTGTCGTGCAGCTCGACCACGTTCAGATCCTCGGGGCCGACGCCGGCGTCGTGATAGGCGCGTGCGATGGTCATCGAGGTTACGTTGTCGGCGGCCTTGGGCGGATGCTCGAAATACGACTGCACCACGCTGGCCGCCAGCCGCACCGGCTTCGACAGCCCGAGCCGCCGCGCCTTGCGTTCGCTGACGATCACCGCCGCGGCGCCGCCGTCGCCCAGCGGGCACAGCATCGGCCGCGTCAGCGGTGCCGAGACCACAGGCGCTGCGAGCACCTCCTCGACCGTCATCGCGTTCCTGAACTGCGCGTTCGGGTTCAAGCTGCCGTGCACGGAGTTCTTGGCCGTGACCATCGCGAAGTGTTCGAGCGTCGAGCCGCAGGCCGCCATGTGCTCGCGCGCGAGTTCGCCGTAGAAGTCGACGAACACCGAGCGGTCCTTGCCCGAGCCTTCGGTGTGGCCGGACATGAAGCGGTCGCGCTCCTCGACATCGACCGCGCCGCCGAGCGCGGCGTAGCTCACCGCCTTGTCCACGTGGTAGAGCTTCTCGAAGCCGACCGCGACCACCACGTCGTAGCAGCCGGCCGAGACCATCATCGCCGCCTGGTTGAGCGCGGTCGAACCGCTGCCGCAGGCGTTCTCGATGTTGATGATCGGCACCCGGCCGAGGCCGATGTCCAGCAGCGCCACCTGGCCGCGGATCGACTCCTGCCCGGTGACGAGGCCGGCGGCGCAGTTGCCGCTGTAGACGGCCTCGACGTCGCCGATCGACAGGCCGGCGTCGTCCAGTGCGGCGAGCACGGGTTGACCCGCCAGCCACTTCAAGCTCTTGTCCAGATGCTTGCCGAAGGGCGTCATGCCGGCGCCGGCGATCACCGCATTGAGCCGCATCGCGCGCTCCCTTCAGATCATGCCGTTGCGCGGCAGGTTGTACTTGGCGCGGATGCGCTCGACTTCCTCCTCGCGCCCGGGCAAGGGCGCGGCGGCCTGCAGCAGGCCGCTGGCTTCGAGTTCGGCCACCACCTTGGGGTCGCGCGGGAACGGCTCTGCGTAGCTGTTGTATTGGAACAGCGTCTCGAAGGGCAGGCGTGGGCGCTGGCCACCCCCGTTCATGCTCTCGATCGGGTAGCCGAGCGTCTGCGCCGCGGCGATGCGGCAGCTCGCGGGCAGCTTGAAGGCCTTTCGCGTGCGCTCCCAATTCGGCGAGCCCTGCAGGCACATGCCCAGGCCGAGTTCGATGCCCATCAGCGTGGCCTGCGCGATCGCCTGGCCGAGGTCCATGTCGACCAGGCCCGGTGCCTTCAAGGCCGCTGCGCCCTTGGCGAACATCGGCACCAGCGTGCGTTCGAGCTCGTCGTTGCGGCCGGGCCCGTAGCCGAGCGCGCCGCAGGCCACGAGCTCGCGCAGGCGCTGGCCCGCCTCGTCCATCGCCTCGGTTTCGACGTACCAGAGGATCACCACCGGCGCCTGCTGGATCTGGAAGCCGCCCACCGGCGAGGGCAGGCAATCGCGCTGTTCTTCGGTCGCCGTCGCGCGGTCGACGACGAGCGCGCGTGCCGCATTGTTGTTGCCGAAGTGCGAGGCCAGGCGCGCGGCCTCGAGCATCTTCTGGATCTTCCAGATCTCGACCGGGCGGTCGGGATCGAGGTAGCGGAAGGAGCGGCGGTTGCCGACGACTTGCTGCAGTTCCATGCGTGTCTCCGGTGGGGGTTGAGGTTGCGGGCCGTTCTACAGCCGCGCCGCGGCCATCAGGCTGAGCATGTAGTTCTCGCCGTCTTCGATCATCGCGGCGCGCGTGTCGCGGAAAAGCTTCTCGGCCTGGTACTCGCAGGTCAGGCCATTGCCGCCGAGCATCTGCAGCGCCTCGCTCGCGACCTCGAACGCGGTCTGCGTCGCGAACACCTTCACCGTCGCGGCCTGCGCGTAGGGCAGCAGGCCGCCGGGCGCGGTGGCGGCGGCGATCGACATCCGGCGCACATGCGAGCGCATGACCTCGACCTTCTGGTACATCGATAACAGGCGCAGCCTGACTGCCTGGTGCTCGATGATCGGGCGGCCGCCCTGCACCCATTGCTTGGCGTAGTCGAGCGCCGTCTCGTAAGCGGCGCGCGCCACGCCGACGAGCTGCGCGCCCATGTGCACGTTGGCGCCGGTGAAGATCGCCTCCCACACCATTGGGTAGGCCTGCGGCCCTTCGGCGACGAGGAAGCGGCGCGGCACGCGCACGTTGTCGAAGAAGATCTCGCCCTGGTTGAGCGGCCGCTGGCCCATCTTCTCCAGCGGCTTGCCGCGGCTGATGCCGGGCAGGTCCAGCGGCATCATGAACGCCGCGCCGTCGGCCAGGCCCACCGGCGAATCCTGGAAGCTCGCGAACACCGCGCCCGAGCCGGCGATCGTGCCGCATGAGACCCAGGCCGCCTTCTGGCCGTCGAGAACGAAGTCGCCGCCGTCGCGCCGCACTTTCAGCGCCGGCTTGATGCGCGCATCGCGATACGCGGGCTCGGTGAAGGCGATGTGGTCGCTGCCGTGCGAGGGCTCGGTGATCGCGAGGCAGCCGAGCTCGTCGCGCGCGCCGAAGAACTCGGCCAGGTCCTGGCGGCCGAACGAGGCGGCGAAGGTCGTCATCATCTGGTGCAGCGCGCAGGTGATGGACAGGCCCAGGTCGCCCCAGGTCAGCTCTTCCAGCGCGATGCAATGCAGCAGCGCGTGCTGCGCGGGGCTGAGGTCGGGATCGTGGATGCTTGCGCCGCCGCCGAAGCCCAGGCCCTTGTACCGGCGCAGCACGTCCCACAGCGGCGAGTCCTTGGCGACTGCCTGCTCGGCCGACATGCGGTCGAGCTTCGCTCCTGCGGGGCGCAGCACCTCGACGGCGAAGCGCCGGCAGGTGTCGCGGATCGCCCGCATCTCGCCGGTGATGCCGGGATCGGCGGCAAGTTCGTCCATGGTGGAAGGTCTCGAGAGGTGCGTGGGCTGGAACGGGCTCGATTGAATCGAAAATTGATCCGCAAGTCAATTAAATCGAGGACGAGGGAAATCCCGCATCCGCGACGGCGGTGCCGGGGGTGTCAGCGGGTGCTTCGGCGCGTGCGCGGCGGCATGCTGGCCGGCACGCGCATCAGGTCGCCGCGCAGCATGTGCTGGAACGCGAGAAGGTTCTGCGCGAAATCGGCGTGGCTCGCGGCCTCGCCGTGCAAGCCCGCCAGGCGCGTGAAGCAGGCCGAGAGCACGCGCACGCCGGCGTCGATGTCGATCGAGGCAGCGAGCTCGCCGCGCTTGCGCGCGCGCTGCAGCAGCTCGCGGAAGAGCTTCGGAAAGGCCTCGGCGCCCTCGTCGTGCCCGATCATCAGCTCCGGATGGCGCTGGATCTCGGCCTCGGCATAGCCGGCGAAACGCATGATCTCCGGGCGCTGGAGCGCGAGCTCGGTCGCGCGCGCGAGGCCCAGGCTCAACTGCTGCATGCTGGGCGCATCGGGCGCTTCGATGCAGGCCGCGCGGTAGATCGAGAACAGGCGCTGGTTGACGTCGGCCAGCGCGGAGCGGAACACCGCCGCCTTCGAATCGAAGTAGTGGTACAGCAGGCTGCTCGTGACGCCGGCGCGCTCGGCGATCTCGCGGTTGGTGGTGAGCGCGTAGCCGCGGGCGGCGAAGCAGGCCACCGCGGCGTCGATGATCGCGCCGCGCATGTCGGCCACCTGCGCCTCGGCCGGCGGGCGGCCGGGGCCGCGGCGCTTGGGTTTGCGGCCGCGCTGGGCGGCGCAGGGTATCGCGGGGGGGGGGGCGATGGCCATCGGGGCTCGTACGTTCAGCGCCACGACGTGCGGGCAGACGCGATCGAGTATAGGCAGGGAGTCGATCGCGCCGATGCCAGGATCCCGCCATGGTGCTCAGCGCGCGCGCAGCGTGTTGGGGCGACGACATGGCTGATCGCATCGGCGCAGTTCACGCCATCGCGCACAGCCATTTCACGGGATCGCGGACCGCGTTTCACGGGTGGGGCTGCCACCGTTTCACGCTGATCGCGCCACAGCGTTGCAGCGTGAGGGCGCACAGCGACAGCGCACGCGGGTGACCTGCAGCGGGGGGCATGCTGGCCGATTGTTCGACCGGAGATGGCCACCCCCGGGGATCACCATGCGACCACTGCGGCAGACCCTTGCGAGCCGGTGCCCATCCTCGAGCAGCGCTGCGGGCCGAGGGCCGGCATCGAAGCGGGGGCCGTCAACGCGCCGCCGCCTGCCGCCGCATCCGGGGATCGAACGCGAAGGGGCGCACACGGCCGATACGGATCTTGCCGAAATCCGGGTGGAGCGGGTTCAGCAGGACGTTGCTCTGCGAAGGCACGATCGCCGAGGGCACGACGCGCACAACCGTGTTCCCGCGTCGCAGCCAGGCCGAGCCGCAGCGCATGCTCGGCTCCTGCGGCGGTTCGTCGCGCCAGCCGGCCGGTGCACGCCGGCAATGTTGCCCCTGCACCGTGCCCGGGATGTCGATGCGAAACGACACGAAGGGGATGTGCAAGCCGTCTTCGCCGAGATGGACGAAGCGCTCCATCGCTGCCAAGGCCAGCGAAGCCGACGCATGGACGAGCGCATCGCTCGGCCGGTGCCAGCGCCCGCCCAGCCCGCTGTGCACCCGCTCGAGCCAATGCACCGCGGCTGGCGCGCCTTGCAGCACCTCGACCGCCAACGCGGCGACGCGTGCGGCGCGGACCGCAGCCGGTCGCTCGCCACCGGGTCAAGCTTGGCTTGGGCCGCGCGTGCCCGCGAAAGCGTCTTCTCGCCGATGCCCGGCAGCCGCGCGAGTCGGTGCTCGGGTATCGCGATGCCCTCCTTGAGCGCCTCGGCGGCCTGCACCGGCATGCCCTGGTCGATCAGGGTCTCCCAGTCGGCGGCTGTGCGCGGCTGCGTGCCGGGGGTCTTCCTGCCGCCGAGGAAGTGCTCGACCGTCGGGGTCGGGAGCATGTCACGGCCCGTTCGGTTCTGGACACATGTCTGCATCGCAGTGGCCATCTGTCCGGCCGGCAAGGCTTCCGGCATGCCTCACTGCGCCGTCCCCGCCCCTTCGACGAAAGCGCCCGGCCGCTGGCGGCGGATCAGCAGGTTCCTCGCCGTCCACTGCGCCGGCGTATCCAGCGGCGTCAGAAAGCACACCTCGCCGCCGCTTTGCACCGCGATGGGCACGCCGCCTTCGTACAGCAGCCGGTTGCCCGGCAGCCGCGGCACCTTCTCGCCGGGCGTCACGATGCCCGCCAGGTTCAGCGGGTCGGCCGCCGAGATGGCCACGCGCTCGGTGCCCGCGTCCCGGGCGGTCTTGCGCAGCGCCGCTGCGGCTTCGGGCAGCGCGAACTGCTCGCCTGAGAAGCCGCTGACGAAGCGGCCGCCGTGCAGCTCGCCGCGCGCTTCGAGCCGGCGGTACACGTAGTGCAACTCGCGCCACGGCGGCAGCGCGTCGGCCTCGCGCTCGAGCAGCTTGCGGAACACCACGCCGTAGCGGCGCAGCAGCACGCGCGCGATGTGGTCCACGTGCGCCGCCGCCAGCGCTGCGGGCGCCTGCACCGGGGGGCGTGGCCGCCGCGTCAGCGCCCAGCGGCCGGCGTCGTCGATCGGCTCGTAGCCTGGGCGGCGGCGCCGCAGCTTGTCGCGCCGCTCGGCCGGCATCAGCAGCGCGCGCAGGCCGGCGAAGCTGTCGCAGGTGACCAGGCCGTGGGCCACCAGTTCGGCCAGCGCCTGCTCGGTGGGCTCGCCCAGCAGATGGGCGTCGCGCCGCAGCTCGTCGAAGAAGCTCGCGCCGTGCTCGCGCAGCGCGGCCAGCACCGCGCGCGCCTTGGCCGACAGTGGCGGCGGCTCGGCGCCGTTGCTGCTGCCGCCGCCCTGAGCCCCCTGCGCGGTCTGCCAGTGCGCCAGCGCGTCGCGCTCGGCCAGCACGATCGGCGTGGCGCGGATCGGGCCACTCTTGATCGTGGTCGCGGCCGTGGCGGTGTCCTCGGCCGGGCGCCACCAGACGACGCGGCCGGCAGCGCACAGCCGGTCGAGCATCGCCGGCGCGTAGTCCTGCACGCGCGCGGCGAGCAGGTCGTCTTCCCACGCCGACGCCGGCGCGTGCACGCCTTCCAGTTGGCGCAGCACGTCGGCCAGCCCGGCCTCGCCGGCGCGGCGCTCGTCGGCACCACCATCGTCGTCATGGCGCGCCAATGGATGCCAGCGGAACAGGAAGCGCATGAACTGCGCTGGCGGCACCGGCTGGAACCGTGCGCGCTGCCGGTCGCGCGTGGCGCGGTGCAATCGCGCCAGCAGCCGCCGCTCGCACCATTGCGCGCCGCCATCCGGCAAGGTGGGCAGCGTGAAGCGCCCGCGCATCACGCTGCCTTCGGCTTCCAGCTGCAGCAGCGCCGTCTGTACGCCCGCGGCATCCAGGCCCAGCGGTGCGGCCAGTGCTGCCGCCGTCACCGGCCCCAGCAGTTCGAGCCGGCCGCGCAGGATGTCGCGCAGCGCGGCGTCGCGCTGCGGTATGTCAGCGCGCACCGCGGCGACAGGCGGCGCCATCGGCGCATCCGGCCACAGTGCCTGCAGCTCGTGCAGCCGCTCGGCCGCCACCAGCACGGTGCGCCGCGTGGGGCCCGCGCCTACGCCGAGCCGCGTCGCGCGCCGCGCCTGCGCCAGCGCGTCCACGAACTCCGGCAGGTCGACCTCGTCGTCGGTGAGGAAGCCGTGCACGCACAGTGCGTCGTGCAGTTCTTCGGCCGAGCCGATCTCGGGCCAGGCGTCGTCGCACACCTGACGGACCACAGCCAAGTCGAGCCGGCCGATGTCGTGCGCGGTCTGCAGGTCCATCAGCGCCTGCGTCGCCACCGCCCGCGTGCGCCGCTCCTCGGCCGCGCCGTCGTCGAGGAAGGCGTAGGGCCGCGCGTTCAGGATCGCGTGCGCCAGCGGCGACGGCGACGCCAGCTCGCGCGCCACCACTTCGACCTCGCCGCGCTCGATGCGCGCCAGCAGCCGCACGAAGCCGTCCACGTCCATCGCCTCGTGCAGGCAGTCGGCCAGCGTCTGCGCCACCAGCGGGTGGTCGGGGATCTCGCGGTCGCCGGCGATGTTCTCTAGGCAGGCCTGGCTGGCCGGGAAGACCACGGTCAGCAGGTCTTGCGCGTCGCTGCGCTGGAACTGCGGCGGCACGCGCCGGCCGCCGTTCATGCGCCGCACCGCCAGCGACGCGGTGGCGTTCCAGCGCCAGCGCGTGCCGAACATCGGCGCGTCCAGCAGCGCCTGCACCAGCAGCTCGCGCGCGCTGGCGGACTTCAGCCAGCGGCACACCTCGTCCAGCGGGAAGCTGTGCGTGGGCCCGAGCGACAGCACGATGCTGTCTTCGAGCGCGCTGGCCTGCAGCTCGAAGTTGAAGTTGCGGCACATGCGCTTGCGCAGGCTCAGGCCCCAGGCGCGGTTGATGCGCGAGCCGTAGGGCGAATGGATCACCAGGTGCGTGTCGCCCACCTCGTCGAAGAAGCGCTCGAAGACGATGCGCGCTTGCGTCGGCAGCACGCCCAGCGCGGCCTTCGATGCGCCCAGGTACAGCGCCAGCTGCTGTGCGGCCGGCCCCGGCAGTTGCAGCGCATCGCGCAGCCAGGCCGCACAGGCTTCGATGCCATCGTCGGTGCCATCGGCCAGCCGCCCTTCGGCCTGCACGCAAAGGCGCGACACCGCGTGGCTCAGCTCGTCGCTGCGCCCCAGGCTTTCGCCCAGCCAGAACGGCATCGTCGGCGGCTGGCCGCGCGCGTCCTCGACCAGCAGCTTGCCGGTCTCGATCTTGGCGATGCGGTACGAGGCGTTGCCCAGCTGGAAGATGTCGCCGGCCAGGCTCTCGAAAGCGAAGTCTTCGTTCACCGTGCCGATGCGGTGCTCTTCGGGCAGCAGCACGACCTCGACGTCGAACTGATCGGGAATCACGCCGGCGTTGGTCACCGCCGCCAGCTTGGCACCCCGGCGCGCGCGCAGCATGCGGTGCACCGCATCAAAGTGGAGGTAGGCGCCGCGGCGGCCGCGCCGCGTGGCATAACCGTCGGCCAGCATCTGCACCACCTGCTCGAACACCGGCAGCGTCAGCGCGCGATACGGGTCGGCGCGCTTGAAGCACTCGTACAGCGCGTCCAGCGGCCAGTCCTGACACGCCACTTCGGCCACCACCTGCTGCGCCAGCGCGTCCAGCGGCTGGTGCGGCACGCGGATGCGGTCGAGCTCGCCGCGCTGCACCGCGTCGAGCAGCGCGGCGCATTCCAGCAGATCGTCCAGTGCCAGTGGGAACAGGCGGCCCTTCGGGATGGCACCGATGGCGTGGCCGGCGCGGCCGACACGTTGCAGCAAGGCGTTGATCGCGCGCGGCGAGCCGAGCTGGCACACCAGGTCGATGTCGCCGATGTCGATGCCGAGTTCCAGCGAGCTGGTCGCCACCAGCGCCTTCAGGCTGCCCGACTTCAGCCGTTGCTCGGCCGCCAGCCGGTGCTCGCGCGCCAGGCTGCCGTGGTGCGCGGCGACATGCTCTTCGCCCAGGCGCTCGGCCAGATGCCGCGCCGCGCGCTCGGCCACGCGCCGCTGGTTGACGAAGATCAGCGTCGTGCGGTGCTGTGCCACCAGCTCGGCCAGCCGGTCGTACAGCTCGGCCCACACCTCGCCCGCCATCACCGCGGCGAGCGGCGAGCGCGGCAACTCCAACGCCAGGTCGCGCTCGCGGACGTGGCCGGCGTCGATGATCGCCACCTCGTTCGTGCCCTCGTTCGAACGATCGCCGACCAGGAAGCGTGCCATCGCATCCAGCGGCTTGACCGTGGCCGACAGGCCGATGCGCAGCGGCGGATGCTCGCACAAGGCCTGCAGCCGCTCCAGCGACAGCGCCAGGTGCGCGCCGCGCTTGACGCCGGCCAGCGCGTGCAGCTCGTCGACGATCAGCGTCTTCACCGACTTCAGCATCGCGCGCCCCGATGCCGAGGTCAGCAGGATGTACAGCGACTCCGGTGTCGTCACCAGGATGTGCGGCGGCTTGCGGCGCATGCGTTCGCGCTCCGCGGCCGGCGTGTCGCCGGTGCGCAGCGCGTCGCGGATGCCGGGGTCGGGCAGCCCCATCGCCTGCAGCTGCGCGCGGATGCCGGCCAGCGGCTGCTGCAGGTTCTTGCGGATGTCGTTGGACAGCGCCTTCAGCGGCGACACGTACAGCACGTGCACCGTGTCGTCCAGGCCGCGTGCCAGCCCTTCGACCACCAGCTCGTTGATCGCCGACAGGAACGCCGCCAGCGTCTTGCCCGAGCCGGTGGGCGCGGTGATCAGCGCATGGCGGCGCTGCGCGGTGATGGCCCAGGCACGCGACTGCACCTCGGTGGGCCGGCCGAAGCGCGCCTCGAGCCAGCGGGACACGGCCGGGTGAAAAGGAGCCGAAGGGGCCGGTTGGGCGGGCATGCCGCCATTGTCGCCAGCGCCGCGGCGGCGCGCACCGCGCCGCGCGACTTCGGGCGGCGCCGCAGCCGTGCCGCCGCGGCGCCAGATCGCCCGATCATCGAATATTACGCACCATGGACGAACGGCGAGATGTTGCGTAATATTTTGCGCATGAAACCCCGCGCGCTGATCCTGCACCTGCTGCTCGGCGCACAGGCCCGCGCCGATGCCGCGTTGGGCGTGCGCGAACTGCTCGGCGCGGGCGCGCTGTTCGGCCATGCGCCCAACAGCATGCGCGTCGCGCTGGCTCGAGCGGTTTCTGCCGGCTGGCTGGTTGCGCCGCGCCGCGGCGCCTATGCGCTGGGCCCGATGGCGCGGCCGCTGGCCGACGACGTCGGCCGCTGGCGCGAGCCGGCAGCGCAGGCGGTGGACTGGAACGGCGAGTGGATCGCCGTGCATGCAGGCGCAGCCGGGCGCAGCGATCGTGCGGCGCTGCGCGCGCGCGAACGCGCGTTCGCGCTGCTGGGCCTGGCCGAGTTCGAACGCGGCCTGTACCTGCGCCCCGACAACCTTGCCGGCGGCGCAGCCGCGTTGCGTGCACGGCTGCACTCGCTGCTGCCTGCCGGCACCGACAGCGGCACCGCATTCGCCTTGAGCGCGCTCAGTGCCGATGCAGCGCAGCGCGCGCGTGCGTTGTGGGACGCGGCGTGCCTGGATGCCGGCTATCGCGCCACCACCGCGCGCCTGTCCGCCTGGCTGGAAGGCGCGAGCGGTCTGCCGCTGGCGCGCGCGGCGCGCGAGTCCTTCGCGCTGGGCCACCAGGCGATCCGCCAACTGGTGTTCGACCCCTGGCTGCCGCCGCCGCTGGTCGACGGCGCCACGCGGCAGCGCTTCATTGCGGCCGTCACGCGCCACGACGCGGTCGGCCAGACCATCTGGCAGCAGTATCTGGCGGCGCTGCGCGCACCGGGTTCGCCGCACGGCGCACCGACCCTTCCGTCCGAATCCCCACAGGAGCACATCCGATGAATGCCCCCGACCCGTTGAGCCACGGCCGCCTCGCGCTGGCCGAAACCCACGAAGTGCAAAACGTCGGCAGCGAGCTGCTCGACTACGACATGTACCGCCAGGACGCGGCGCTGCTCGAGGCGGTGCAGCGCGAAGGCGCCGGCTGGGCCGACGCCGCGCTGGGTGGCTTCGGCCGCCTGACCGGCTCGGCCGACTACCTGGAGCTGGGCGTGCTGGCCAACCAGAACCCGCCGCTGCTGGACACGCACGACCGCTTCGGCCGCCGCATCGACCTGGTGAGGTTCCACCCCGCCTACCACCAGCTGATGCGCAGCGCGATCGAGCACGGCTTGCATTCGTCACCCTGGACCGAACCGCGCCCCGGCGCACACGTGGCGCGCAGTGCGGCGTATTACATGCAGACCCAGGTCGAAGCCGGCCACGGCTGCCCGATCACCATGACCTTCGCCGCGGTGCCGGCGCTGCAGACCACGCCGGCGCTGGCTTCGGTCTGGGTGCCGAAGATCACCGCGCGCATCTACGACCCGCGCAACGTGCCCGACGCGCAAAAGCAGGGCCTGACCATCGGCATGGCGATGACCGAGAAGCAGGGCGGCTCCGACGTGCGCGCCAACACCACGCGCGCCTATCCGGTAGGCCAGGCCGAGGGGCCCGGTGCGGCCTACGAGCTGGTGGGCCACAAGTATTTCGTGTCGGCGCCGATGTGCGACGCCTTCCTGGTGCTGGCGCAGACTGCGGCCGGGCTGAGCTGCTTCCTGCTCCCGCGCTGGCGCCCCGACGGCACGAAGAACCCGCTGCAGGTGCTGCGGCTGAAGCGCAAGATGGGCAACGTGTCCAACGCCAGCAGCGAGACCGAATTGCGCGGCGCGCTGGCGTGGATGGTCGGCGACGAAGGCCGCGGCGTGCGCACCATCATCGAGATGGTGGCGATGACGCGCTTCGACTGCATGATCGGCTCCAGCGGCGTGCAGCGTGCGGCCGTGGTGCAGGCGCTGCACCACTGCTCGGTGCGCTCGGTGTTCGGCCGCGTGCTGAACCAGCAGCCGCTGATGCAAAACGTGCTGGCCGATCTGGTGCTCGAAAACGAAGGCTCGCTGGCATTGACGATGCGTCTGGCGCGGGCGCTGGACCACCGCGACGATGCGCACGAGGATGCTTTGGTGCGGCTGGTCACCGCAGTGGGCAAATACTGGATCTGCAAGCGCACGCCGCAGCTGGTGTACGAGACGATGGAATGCATCGGCGGCAGCGGCGTGATGGAAGACAGCCCCTTCCCGCGGCTGTACCGCGAGGCGCCGGTCAACGCCATCTGGGAAGGCAGCGGCAACGTGCAATGCCTGGACGTGCTGCGCGCGATGCAAAAGACGCCCGAGGTGGTGAGCGCGTTCTTTGCCGAGCTGGCCAAGGCCCGCGGCGGCAACGCCACGCTCGACCGTTGGGTCGCAGGACTGCAGCGCGAGCTGGCCGACGTGGCCGATCTGGAGTACCGCGCACGCCATGTGGTCGACGCCATGGCGCTGGCGATCCAGGCGGCGCTGTTGGTGCAGCACGCGCCGCCGGCGCTGGCCGATGCCTTCTGCGCGTCGCGGCTGGACGGCGTGGGTCATCGCCAGTACGGCTCGCTGCCGCGCGGCGTCGATTGCGCCGCGCTGATCCGGCGCGCCACGCCGCGGGCCTGAGCGCTGCGCCGCCGGGTCGAGACTGACGGCCGCGGCGGCGCCGGCCGTGGCGCGGCCAGCGCCGCGCGGGCCGGTGCCCCGGGGCCGCTGGGTACACGCTGGGTACAATTCGGCGATTTCCCCACCTGATCCGTGGCGCCGCCGCCGGTACCCCCCCGGCCTTGCGCAGCCCCGCGGTTGGCCCGCGCCGCGCGGGATTGCCCCAAGAGGACAACGTCGTGTTCATCTCCGAAGCCTTTGCCCAAGCCGCGCCGGCCGCCTCCGGCGGCGTCGAATCCAACCTGCTCAGCCTGCTGCCGCTGGTGCTGATGTTCGTGGTGCTGTACTTCATCATGATCCGCCCGCAGATGAAGCGCCAGAA
>CAYZGL010000016.1:0-8287 GCA_964477985.1 uncultured Rubrivivax sp.
CGCCCAAGGCGATCATGGCCACCGGCAACAGCGCCTCGAGCGCACGCGCGCGCCACGCCGCGGCCCATTGCGACAGCAGCGCCTTGTTGTCGGCGCTTTCGGCGGCGGCGGTCTTGATCACCGCGTCGACCCACTTGCAGTGGTCGTCGAACCACTCGGCCTGGAAGCGCGTCAGCATCGACACCGTCGGCCCGGCATCGTCCGACAGCTTGGCGTCGACTTCCTTGTAGGCCAGGCCGAACAGCAGGCCGTCGAACACCAGGTGCTGCGCGACGAACAGCTCGAACCAGTCCTTCATCACCCAGCTGTCCTCGACCAGGCGGCGCAGCCCCTGCCAGGCGGGTGCTTCCAGCCAGGCCTGCTTGGCAGCTTGCAGGTCGCCCTGCTGGCCCAGCAGCAGCCCCAGGCGGCTCAGGTACTGGGCGATGCCGAGCTGGTCCATAGCTGCGTACAGGCAGGGCTGGGTGATCGCGGTGCCGTAGCCGTAGGCGGCCATGAAGGCGCCGTTCATGTTGGCGCCCCAGGCCGCGTGGCGCAGCGGCACGTAGAAGTCCAGCGCAATGCGCCGGGCCGCGTCGTCGTAACGATCGGCCAGGCCGCGCGACTCGACGAACTCGAAGTCGGCCTCGGCCGTCTCCTGCAGCCGCGCGCGCGCCTGCGTGTAGTTGCCGTAGTAGAGCTGGCGCGGGTCCTTCAGCGCGTACCAGTCCTTCATCTTGAGCTGCGTGCGCGTGGCGTCGAACAGTTCGTGCTCGGGATCCCAGGTCGGGCGGTAGTGGAAGTTGGCGTTGGCCTGCACGTCCATCGTCGCTTCGATGTAGCGCGAGGCCGCCTTGTCGGCGCCCAGGCGCTCGGCGATGTGGTTGTAGGTCTGCCGCAGCGGGGTGATGCTGACGGTGCGCAGATCGATTTGCATGTGGGCGTGTCTCCTGTGGGCCGTGGTGAAGCGGCGGGGTGGGCTCAGTTCTCGTCGCGGAAGTGGCGCTCGCGCGCGCTGCGCAGGCTCCAGTCCCACTCGTGCTCGGCGCTGCCGGCCGCGGCCTCGGGCAGCGCGCCGTGCGTCGGCGTGACCTGCTGGTCGCGGCAGAACTGGGCGAACTCGGGCGCGGGCAGCAGCATCTCGACGAACAGCTGCGGCTCGCCCACCGCGAACTCGAACTCGACCAGACCGTCGGCACGCGTGGCCGTGATGCGCACGTAGCGCTTGGCGGGGTCGAAGGCGGTGGGCTCGCTCATGAGCCGCTGCACTTGCAATCTGCTTGCCAGAATTTCGCAGATATATGGAAATCTCGAGAAAACGCGGGTAAACCCCGAAACATCCGACCTGCCGTCGGCATGGCTCGGCGGCTGCGTGCGCCGTTCCTGCGCCGACGTCGCGGACGGCTGATCGCACGGCGAAAAAAACTTGATGATTCGATCACTCGCGGCGCTTATGATTTGATCATTTGGTGACGCACGCAGCGGGGGTAGGCTGGGTTTCGCTGATCGCCGAGCCGCAGAATCTCGATATTCACCGCATGAGCGAGAAGCTGAACTACCCCTCCGATGCCGACCTGCGGCGGCTTTTGCACTTCGACGCCGCCAGCGGCGCGATCTGGCTCGGCGACCGGCGCATGGTGCTGCTGCACACCGGCGCGATGTCGGCGCTGCGCCAGGACCTGATCGCATCGGTCGGCCCCGAGCATGCGCGCCGGCTGCTCACGCGCATGGGCTATGCCTCGGGCCTGCGCGACGCCGAGTTCGCGAAGAAGACGCGCAGCGGCCTGACGCTGCAGCAGATGTTCCTGGTCGGCCCGCAACTGCACATGCTGGAGGGCGCGGCGCGGGTCACACCGCTGCGCATGGACATCGACATCGATGCCGGCCGCTTCGACGGTGAATTCCGCTGGGACGACTCATGGGAGGCCTACGCGCACCGCCAGAAGTACGGCGTGGTCGACGCGCCCGCGTGCTGGACGCTGCTGGGCTACGCCAGCGGCTACACCAGCGCGTTCATGGGCCGGCTGATCCTGTTCAAGGAACTGGCCTGCGCCGCCTGCGGTGCCGACCACTGCCATATCCACGGCCGGCCGATCGAGGCCTGGAGCGACGGCGACGCCTACCGCCACTATTTCGAGGACGACTCGCTGCTGCACACGCTGCGCACGCTGAGCCTGCAAGTCGAGGCGCTGACCTCCACGCTGGAGCCGGCCGCGCCGCCGGGCTCGCTGATCGGCAGCTCCAAGGCCTTTCGCCACGCGCAGCACCTGCTGCAGCGCGCCGCGGCGACGCAGGTCACGGTGCTGCTCACCGGCGAAACGGGGGTGGGCAAGGAGCGCTTCGCGCGTGCGCTGCACGACAAGTCGGACCGCGCGCAGGCGCCGTTCGTCGCCGTCAACTGCGCGGCGCTGCCTGGCGAGCTGATCGAAGCCGAGCTGTTCGGTGTGGAAAAGGGCGCCTACACCGGCGCGCACGCCGCGCGGGCCGGCCGCTTCGAGCGCGCCGAGGGCGGCACCTTGTTCCTGGACGAAGTCGGCGAGTTGCCGCTGCCGGCGCAGGCCAAGCTGCTGCGCGTGCTGCAGGAAGGCGAGATCGAACGCCTGGGCGGCCAAGCCGTGCGCAAGGTGCACGTGCGGCTGGTGGCGGCCACCAACGTCGACCTCGATGCGGCGGTACGCGCCGGGCGTTTCAGGGCGGACCTGATGTACCGCTTGAACGTCTACCCGATCCGCATCCCGCCGCTGCGCGAGCGTGCCGCCGACATCGAGCCGCTGGCGCAGCACATGCTCGCCCGCTTCTCGGCGCTGCACCACAAGCGGCTGGCGGGTTTTTCCGAGCGCGCGCTGCAGGCGCTGCAGCGCCACGACTGGCCGGGCAACGTGCGCGAACTCGAGAACCTGATCGAGCGTGGCGTGATTCTTGCTGGCCAGAATGGCACCGTGGAAGTCGACGACCTGTTCCCGAACGCCCCGCCCGGTGCCGAGCGCGGCGTCGACACCCGCGGGCGGCTGGTCGAGGCCGTGGCGCCGCAGCAGCGCGAGCTGTGCGCGCGCATCGTCGACAGCGGCGTGCCGCTGGAAGCACTCGAGCAGCAGGTGCTCGAACTCGCGGTCGAGCGCGCGCGCGGCAACCTGTCGCTGGCCGCGAGGCTGCTCGGTCTGACGCGCCCGCAACTGGCCTACCGGCTGAGGCGGCGCGGGGCCGACGGGCCCGCCGAGGAGAACGATTGATGTTGCCGTCGAGCAAGTTCAGCGCCGCCTACCAGCCTGCGGTGCAGGAAACGCCGCGCACGCTGGTCGAGGGCGCCTACCTGCGGCTGCGCCACGACATCGTCAGCGGCCGGCTCGCACCGGGCGAGCGGCTGCGCGTCGAGCACCTGAAGGACCGCTACCAGGTGGGCGCCGGCACATTGCGCGAGGCCTTGTCGCTGCTGCTGTCGGACGCGCTGGTCAGCGCCGAAGGGCAGCGCGGCTTCCGCGTCGCGCCGATCTCGCTGGCCGACCTGGAGGACGTGACCAACCTGCGCGTGCTGATCGAGACCGAGGCGCTGCGCCAGTCGATACGGCGCGGCGACGCGCATTGGGAGGCCGCGCTGGTGGCCGCGTTTCATCTGCTGAGCCAGGCCGAGGCGCAGCCGGGCGGCATCGACATCGACGTCTACGAGCAGCGCAACAAGGCCTTCCACGAGGCGCTGATCGGCGCGCACGACTCGGCCTGGAGCAAGTACATGCTCGGCATCCTGTACCGCCACGCCGAGCGCTACCGCAACATCAACCTGCGGCTGACCGCCGCGCAGGCCAGCCAGCGCGACGTGCACCGCGAGCACGAGGAGATCTTCCGTGCCGCGATGGCGCGCCAGGAGGCGCGCGCCGCGCTCGCGCTCGAAGCGCATGTGCGGCTGACGCTGGAAATCGTGCAGCGCCAGGCCGCCGGCAACGGTGCCATGCCGCAAGCGGCACCGGCCCGCGGTGCGGCATGATTGCGCGGCGCCGTTCGGCGCAGTGCACGCGAAAGGGGCCATGGACACCATCGATGCGAGCCGCTGTGCCCTCGTGCTCGTCGACTACCAGGCCCGGTTGCTGCCGTCCATCGCCGGTGCCCCCGGCGTGCTGCGCCAGGCCGTGCTGCTGGCGCAGGCCGCCCGGGCGCTGGGCATTGCGGTGCTGGGCACCGAGCAGAACCCGCAAGGGCTGGGTCCGAACGTCGCCGAGCTTCGCGCGCTGTGCGATGTGTGCCTGACGAAGACGCACTTCGACGCCTGCGCCGACGGCCTGCTGCAGGCGCTGGACGCCTTGCCGGGTGCGCCCACACAGGTCGTGGTGGCCGGTTGCGAGGCGCATGTGTGCCTGCTGCAGACCGCGCTGGGCTTGTTGCGCGGCGCGCGCCGGGTGTGGGTGGCGGCGCCGGCCTGCGGTTCGCGCCGCAGCGCCGACCATGCGCTGGCGATGCAGCGGCTGCAGCAGGCCGGTGCGAGCGTGGTGTGCAGCGAGATGGTGCTGTTCGAATGGCTCGGCGACTGCCGCCACCCGCGGTTCAAGCAGCTGCTGCAACTGGTCAAGGACGCGCCGCTCGAGGGTTGAACGCGCGCTGCGCACCCGAAGCACGTCGCGCGCGAGAGCTTGCCTTATGAGGGCCCCCAGACCTGTCGCTTCGCGCCAGGCCCCCCGAGGGGGATGAGTCAACTTGGGAGCGGCCCGGCGTTGACTCATGAGCCCGCCGCGGCTCGCGCCGGCACAATCAGCCCGCCATGCAGCCACAAACCACCCCCCCGGGCTGGAGCAGCGCGCGCCGCTGGTGGGCGATCAGCGGCGACGCGCTGCGGCTGTGGCTCGACCGCAATGCCTTCAGCCACGCCGGCGCGCTGGCTTTCTACACGCTGTTCTCGCTGGCGCCGGTGGTGATCATCGCCGTGACGGTGATCGGCGTGGTCTACGGCGAGGACGCCGCGCAGGGCCAGATCGTCGCCCAGCTGGGCGACCTGATGGGCCGCGAGGCGGCGCAGGCGGTGCAGCGCGCGGTGGTCAGCTCGCGCATCAAGCAATCGGGGCTGTGGCCGTCGCTGCTGGGTGCGGCGGCGCTGGTGGCCGGGGCCACCACGGTGTTCGCGCAGATGCAGTATTCGCTGAACGCCATCTGGGGTGTGGCCGCGCGGCCCAGCCGCAGCAGCCTGTTCGTCTTCCTGAAGAACCGGCTGCTGTCGCTGACCGTGGTGCTGGCCATCGGCTTCGTGCTGCTGGTGTCGCTGCTGCTCGGTGTGGTGCTGCGCGCGGTGCTGCACTTCACGCACCAGTTCGTGCCGCAGGTGGCGGCGCTGCTCAGCGGCGCCGAGGTGCTGGTGTCGTGGGTGGCGATGTCGCTGCTGTTCGGCGCGATCTTCAAGGTGCTGCCCGACGTGGTGCTGCGCTGGCGCGATGTCGCCGTCGGCGCGCTGGTCACCGCGGCGTTGTTCTCGGTGGGGCGCTACGGCATCGCCGCCTACCTGGCCTACACCGCCACCGCCTCCACCTACGGGGCGGCGGGCTCGGTGGTGCTGATCCTGCTGTGGGTGTACTACTCGTCGCTGATCCTGCTGTTCGGCGCCGCCTTCACGCGCACGCACCTGCTGGCGCGCGGGCGCAGCGTGGTGCCGCGCAATTCGGCGGTGCGCGTGCGGCACGAGCTGATGGCCGAGCCCGACTGAGCCTGCCGGCGCGCGGCGGCGCCGATGCAGCGCTCTTTCACCTGGATCAACACGCGCTGCGGCGCGCGCGGCTAGCCTTGGCGGCTTTGCTTCGAGCTGCTGCGGCCCATGATCTCCCTTCCCGTGCCCGACGCGAGCGCCACCGCGGCGCCGCCGCGCCGCAAACCTCAACTGGTGTGCCCGGCGGGTTCGCTGCGCGCATTGCACATGGCGGTGGACGCCGGCGCCGACGCCGTCTACCTGGGCCTGAAGGACGCCACCAACGCGCGCAACTTCGCCGGGCTGAACTTCGACGACGCGCAGGTGCGCGAAGGCGTGCGCTATGCCCATGCACGCGGCCGCGAGGTGCTGATGGCCGTCAACACCTACGCCGAGGCACGCGACCCGTCGCCGTGGTGGCGCGCGGTCGACCGCGCCGCCGAGTTGGGTGCCGACGTGCTGATCGCCGCCGACGTCGCGGTGCTGGCCTACGCGCAGCAGCACCAGCCGCAGCTGCGGCGCCACCTGTCGGTGCAGGCCTCGGCCACCACGTATGAGGCGATCGAGTTCTACCGCGAGCGCTTCGGCATCCGCCGCGCGGTGCTGCCGCGCGTGCTGACGCTGGCGCAGGTGCAGCACATCGCCGCGCACACGCAGGCCGAGATCGAGGTCTTCGGCTTCGGCAGCCTGTGCGTGATGGTCGAAGGGCGCTGCGCACTGTCGTCGTATGTCACCGGGCAGTCGCCGAACACCGCCGGCGTGTGCTCGCCGCCGTCGCACGTGCGCTGGCAGGAGAAGGCCGACGGCGTCGAGGCGCGGCTGGGCGAGGTGCTGATCGACCGCTACGCCGCCGACGAGCCGCGCGGCTACCCGACGCTGTGCAAGGGGCGCTTCCACGTCAACGGCGAGCGCGACTACGCGCTGGAAGAGCCCACCAGCCTGAACACGCTGGCGATGCTGCCGCAGCTGGTCGACGCCGGCGTGGCGGCGGTGAAGATCGAAGGCCGCCAGCGCAGCCCGTCGTACGTGGCCGAGGTCACGCGCGTGTGGCGCGCGGCCATCGACCACGCCGCTGCAGCCACGCGCTACGCGGTGCAGCCGGCGTGGAGCGCGCAGCTGTCGCGCTGGGCCGAAGGCCAGCAACACACCCTGGGCGCCTACGAGCGCGCGTGGCGATGATGAATGTTCACAGCTTGCCGCAGGCTGCGGCGCCGCGTTTCGGCCTGACGGTGGGCCCGCTGCAGTACTGGTGGCCGCGCCAGGCCACCTGGGATTTCTACGCGCAGGTGGCCGACAGCGCGGCCGACACCGTGGTGCTGGGCGAGGTGGTGTGCTCGCGGCGCCACGAGATCCGCTTCGAGGATTGGCTGGCGCTGGCCGCCGAGCTGAAGGCCCACGGCAAGACCGTGGTGCTGGCGACGATGGCGCTGCTGGCCGGCGAGCCCGAGCTGCGCAGCCTGCGCCGCGTGTGCGAGCAGGGCGACTACGCGGTCGAGGCCGGCGACGCCTCGGCGCTGGCGCTGCTGTCGCGGCTGCACGCGCAGGGCGCGCGGCTGCCCTTCGTCATCGGCCCGCACGTCAACGTCTACAACCAGCCCGCGCTGCAGCAGTTGGCGCCGCTGGGCGCGAGCTGCTGGGTGCCGCCGCTCGAGCTGGCGCTGGACGCGGTGGCCTGCATCAACCCGCCGCATGCGCCGGTGCAAGGCGCGGGCGGCGCGGTGGCCACCGAGATCTTCGGCTTCGGCCGCATGCCGCTGGCCTTCTCGGCGCGCTGCTTCACCGCGCGGCACTACCGGCTGAAGAAGGACGCCTGCGAATACCGCTGCCGCGACGACGCCGACGGCTTGCTGCTGTCCACCACCGAAGGCGACCCCTTCCTCGTGCTCAACGGCATCCAGACGCAGTCGGCCGCGCTGCATTGCCTGATCGGCGAGCGTGATGCGATGGCCGCGGCCGGGGCCTCGCGCGTGCGGCTGTCGCCTTGCAGCGGCAGCTTCGGCCGCGTGCTGCAACTGTTCGACGCGGTGCTCAACGCCGGCGCGTCGGCCTCGGATGCGCGCGCCGAGCTGGCCACGCTCGGGCTGCCGGGGGCGCTGGTCAACGGCTTCGCGCATCGGCAGCCCGGGCTGCGCGAGGTGGCGGCATGAACGGCAGCACGCCGATGGCCGAGGCCGACTTCGCCGCGCTGCCCGCCGCGCTGCGCGCGCCGGCGCAGCGTCTGCGTGCGCTGGTGCGGCGCTTGCCGACCCAGCCGCCGTCGTTCGTCGCCGCGCGGGCGCTCGACCGGCTGCTGTGGCCGCGGCTGGATGCCGAACAACGCCGCATGCTGGCCGGGCGCAGCATCGAGGTCGACCTGATCGAGCCGGGGCTGCGGCTGCGGCTGCGCCTGGGGCCGCGCGGTTTCGAGGTCGCGCCGCCGGGCGAGCCGGCGCTGGTGATCCGCGCGCGCAGCGCGGCGCTGCTGCGCCTGGTGCGCGGCCAGGACGACGCCGACCGGCTGTTCTTCGAACGTGCGCTGGTGATGCAAGGCGACACCGAGTTCGGCCTGATGATCAAGAACACGCTCGACGCCATCGGCCCGCTGTGGGCGCCGTGCGCCGCGCGGTAGAGCGCCTCGGCCAGGGTGCCTCAGTCGGCGCGCACGGCGGC
>CAYZGL010000016.1:8297-12302 GCA_964477985.1 uncultured Rubrivivax sp.
GCGCCGGGTTCGTAGCCGGGGTCAGCCGGTTGGGGCGCCGGCCTGCTGGCGCTCGATCAGCCGCAGCATCGTCGCCAGCGTGATCGAGCGGAACGTGGCCTTCGCGTTCTCGTCGATCTCCGACAGCACCAGGCCCAAGCCGGCTTCCACCGGGGTGGCAGGGGGTGCCGTGGCGGCGTGGCCGTTGCCGTAGTCCTCGAACATCTGCACGATGTCCATCAGCGTCAGCCGCTTGGCGTTGCCGGTGAAGCGGTAGCCGCCGCCGGCGCCGCGCACCGAAGCCAGGATGCCCGAGCGCGCCAGCTCGGCCAGCACCTTGGCCAGGTGGTGCGCCGAGATGTCGTACTTCTCGGCGATCTCGGCCGCGGCGATGTGGCGCTCGGGATCGCGCGCGAACTCCAGCACGCTGTACAGCGCGAGCGAAGTGTTCTTCTGCAGTTTCATCGGGGCGTGCGTGCGCGGCAGGCGGGGCAGGCGTGGCAGACGTGGCTCAGGGCTCGAGGTCGGTTTCCAGCGCGACCAGCGGCCCGGCCATCATGCCCTGGCTGCGGAAGAACGACAGGATCAACGTGTTTTCCCGCGCCACGATGGTGCGCAGCTTGCGCACGCCGGCGTGGCGGAAGCGCTCGGCCATCGCGCGCAACAGCAGCGTGCCCACGCCGCCTTCGCGCACGCGCGGGTCGACGTCGATGGCGAAGACCCAGCCGCACGGCGGCGAGCCGAATTCCCAGTCGCGCACCTCGCCGATGATGAAGCCGACCACGCGTGCGTCGCGCAGCGCCACCAGGAAGTGCTGCCCGTCGCGCTCGCCGCTGCCGTAGCGCCGGTACACCGACGCCCAGTACTTGCGCTTTTCCAGCCCGGTGACGGTGGCGTCCAGGCCGATCACGCTGTCCAGGTCGCCGCGGCGCACCGCGCGCACCTCGATCGGCAGCTCGGCGGCGCTGCCTTCGCGCGGCGCACGCGGGCTGCGCCTGGGCGCCAAGCTGGGGGAAACAGCAGCTCTTTTCATTCCTTGAACTGGATCAATCCTATATCGGCATTACGGTACCAGAATGATTTTATCGGTGGTGCGGCGTGTACTCGCGGCCCGCGGGCCGCAGCGGTGCACGCCATTGTGCAGTGTTGTCCCGCAGGGCCCGTGCCGCAGCCCTGCAGCGTCCAAAGTGTCGGTCTAGGAGCCTGAACATGCGCAACTTCGCATCCGTCCGTGCCTGGTGCACTCGTGGCCTGGTGGCGCTGGCCGCGCTCGCCGCCGCCGCCGCTGCCTGGGCACAGGAGCCGATCCGCGTCGGCAGCTTTCTTGCCGTCACCGGGCCGGCGTCGTTCCTCGGCGACCCCGAACAGAAGACGCTGCAGATGCAGATCGACAAGATCAACGCCGACGGCGGCGTGCTCGGGCGCAAGCTCGAACTCGTGGCCTACGACTCGGCGGGCGATGCCGAGAAGGCGCGCACCTTCGTCAAGCGCCTGATCGAGCAGGACAAGGTCGACGTCATCGTCGGCGGCTCCTCCACCGGCGAGACCATGGCCGCGATCCCGCTGGCCGAGGCCGCGGGCATCCCCTTCATCTCGCTGGCCGGCAGCGTGGCCATCGTCGAGCCGGTGAAGAAGTGGGTGTTCAAGACGCCGCACACCGACCGCATGGCCTGCGACAAGATCTTCGTCGACATGAAGGCGCGCGGCGTGAGCAAGGCCGCGCTGATCTCGGGCAGCGGCGGCTTCGACAAGAGCATGCGCGCCGAGTGCCTGAAGGTCGCCGGCAACCACGGCATCACGATCGTCGCCGACGAGACCTACGGCGCGGCCGACACCGACATGACCGCGCAGCTCACCAAGATCAAGGGCAGCGGCGCGCAGGCGGTGCTCAACGCCGGCTTCGGCCAGGGCCCGGCAGTGGTCACGCGCAACTACAAGCAGCTCGGCGTCGCCCTGCCGCTGTACCAGTCGCACGGCGTGGCGTCCAAGGAGTACATCAAGCTGTCGGGCGACGCCGCCGAGGGTGTGCGGCTGCCGGCGGCGGCGCTGCTGGTGGCCGAACTGCTGCCCGTCGGCGACGCGCAAAAACCGGTGGTCACCGCCTACCGCAGCGCCTACGAGGCAAAGTACAAGACCGACGTGTCGACCTTCGGCGGCCACGCCTACGACGGGCTGATGCTGTACGTGAACGCGGTCAAGGCCGCGGGTTCGACCGACAAGGCCAAGGTGCGCGACGCGATCGAGGCGACCAAGGGTTATGTGGGCACCGGCGGCGTGGTCAACATGTCGGCCACCGACCACATGGGGCTGGACCTGAGCGCCTTCCGCATGCTCGAGGTCAAGGGCGGCACCTGGGTGCTGGTCAACTGAGCCGCTGAGCACGGCTCGGGAGCGTCGACGTGGCAAGCGCCTGGCTGCAGTTCGTCGCCGGCGGGCTGACCGCCGGCGCGATCTACGCGCTGGTCGCGCTGGGCTTTTCGATCGTCTACAACGCCAGCCACGCCATCAACTTCGCGCAGGGCGAGTTCGTGATGATCGGCGGCATGGGCGCGGTGGCGCTGGTGGCGCTGGGGCTGCCGCTGGGGCTGGCGGTGCTGCTGGCGGTGGCCGGTGCGATGCTCGTCGGCTGGCTGGTGCAGCGGCTGGCGCTCGAGCCGGCGCAGGCCGGCGGGCGTGCCGACGTGGTCACGCTGATCATCATCACCATCGGCGTGTCGCTGTTCCTGCGCGGGCTGGCGCAGGTGGTGTGGGACAAGCGCATCCACAGCCTGCCCGCGTTCTCGGGCAGCGAGCCCATCGCCGTCGGCGGCGCCAGCATCGTGCCGCAAAGCCTGTGGGTGCTGGGCGGCACCGCGCTGGCGGTGCTGGCGCTGGGCGCCTTCTTCAACCGCACGTTGGCCGGCAAGGCGATGCTGGCCACCGCGATCAACCCGCAGGCGGCGCAGCTGATGGGCATTTCCACGCGCGGCGTGATGCGCGCGAGCTTCGCGCTGGCGGCGGCGCTGGGGGCGCTGGGCGGTGTGCTCACCGCGCCGATCACGCTGACCTCGTACGAGGCCGGCGTGATGCTCGGGCTCAAGGGCTTCGCCGCGGCGATGCTGGGCGGGCTGGGCAGCTTCGGCGGCGCCGTGGCCGGCGGGCTGCTGCTCGGCCTGCTCGAGAGCCTGGGCGCGGGCTTCGTGTCGTCGGCCTACAAGGATGCGATCGCCTTCGTCGTGATCCTGGCGGTGCTGTTCTTCCTGCCCGGGGGGCTGTTCGGTGCGCGCGGCAGCGATCGTGTCTGAGGCCGGCGCGCCGCGGCGCGCCGGCCGCACCCTGCCGCGCGGCGGCGCGCTGGCGCTGCTGGCGGCGCTGCTGATGGCCATCGGGCTGTTCGCGCCCAACGCCTACGTGCTCGAGGTGGCGATCGTGATCGCGCTGAACGCGATCGTGTGCGTCGCGCTGAACCTGCTGATCGGCTACGCCGGCCAGATCAGCCTGGGCCACGCCGGCTTCTTCGCCCTCGGCGCCTACGCCAGCGCGATCCTCGCGTCGCGCTGGGGCTGGCCGGTGGCGCTGGCCATGCCGGCGGCGGTGGCGGCGGTGGCGCTGCTGGCCTGGCTGGTGGGCCGGCCCACGCTGCGGCTGAAGGGCCACTACCTGGCGATGGCCACGCTGGGTCTGGGCGTGATCATCTCGATCGTGCTGACCAACGAGGACCGCTTCACCGGCGGCCCCGACGGCATGGCGGTGCCGCCGCTGGTGCTGTTCGGCCGCACGCTGCAAGGCGAGCCCACCTGGTACGCGCTGATCGCCATCGTGCTGTGGCTGACGGTGTGGGGCGCGCTGAACCTGATCGATTCGCCGGTGGGCCGCGCCTTGCGCGCGCTGCACGGCTCCGAGGTCGCGGCCGAAACCTGCGGCATCGACTCGGCGAAATGGAAGCTGCGTGTCTTCGTGCTGTCGGCGGCGGCCGCCGCCGCCGCCGGCACGCTGACCGCGCACTACGCCGGCTTCCTGACGCCGGCCAAGGCCTCGTTCCTGCAC
>CAYZGL010000016.1:12402-29990 GCA_964477985.1 uncultured Rubrivivax sp.
CCAGAACCTGCAGGTGTTCTTCAACATGAGCGCGCTGGACAACGTGCGCACCGGGGCGCACCTGCACGAGCGCGTGTCGATGTGGCCGGCGCTGCTGCGCCTGCCCGGCTTGCAGCGTGCTGAAAGCCAGGGGCGCGAACGCGCGGCGGCGCTGATGCAACGCGTGGGCCTGGGCGCGTGGATCGACGCCGACGCCGACGCCATGCCCTACGGCGCGCTCAAGCGGCTGGAGATCGCGCGCGCGCTGGCCGGCGAGCCCAAGCTGCTGCTGCTGGACGAACCCGCCGCCGGCCTGAACCCGACCGAAGCCCACGAGATCGACGGCCTGATCCGCGAGCTGGCGCGTGGCGGCATGACGGTGCTGCTGGTCGAACACAACATGCGGCTGGTGATGGAAGTGTCCGATCGCGTGCTGGTGCTCGACGCCGGGTCGCGGCTGGCCGAAGGCGCACCGGCCGAAGTGGCGCGCGACCCGCGTGTGATCGAGGCCTACCTCGGCGCCGACGCCGTTGCCACCGGCGAGGCCGCCCATGCTTGAAGTCGCCGATCTGGGCAGCCGCTACGGCCGCATCCCGGCGCTGGCCGGGGTGTCGCTGCGCGTGCACGGCGGCGAACTGGTGGCCATCGTCGGTGCCAACGGCGCCGGCAAGACCACGCTGCTGAAGACGCTGTCGGGCGTGCAGCCGGCCAGCTCGGGCAGCGTGCGCTTCGAGGGCGCCGACATCGCGCACGAGCCGCCGCGCCAGCGCGTGCAGCGCGGCATCGTGCAGGTGCCCGAAGGCCGGCAGGTGTTCGGTGCGCTCAGCGTCGAGGACAACCTGGCGCTGGGCGCCTACGCGCGCGGCGAACAGGCCACCGCCGAGACGGTGTGGGCGATGTTCCCGGTGCTGCGCGACAAACGGCGCGACCCGGCCGGCACGCTGTCGGGCGGGCAGCAGCAGATGCTGGCACTGGGCCGCGCGCTGATGGCCGCACCCAAGCTGCTGCTGCTCGACGAGCCGAGCATGGGTCTGTCGCCCAAACTGGTGGCCGAGATCTTCGGCCACATCGCCGCCCTCAAAGCCAGTGGCACGACCATCCTGCTGGTCGACCAGAACGCGCGCGCGGCGCTGGCCATCGCCGATCGCGGCTATGTGCTCGAGACCGGGCGCATCGTCGGCGAAGGCGCTGCCGCCGAACTTCTGCACGACCCGCAGGTGCGCCAGGCGTACCTCGGGCAATGACACCCCCACGGAGCCAGTCCATGAAAAGCAGCCTGCAAGCCGGCCTCAGCGCCGAAACCACCTTCACCATCGACCGCGAGCGCACCATCGACTTCATGGGCGAGGCCGCGCGCGTCTATGCCACGCCGATGCTGGTGCGCGACCTCGAAGTCGCCTGCCGCAACCTGCTGCTGGCGCACCTGGACGCGGGCGAGGATTCGGTGGGTACGCGTGTCGAGATCGACCACACCGGTGCCACCTTGCTGGGCATGCAGGTCACGCTGGCCGTGCGCGTGGCCGAAGTCAACGGCCGCGCGGTGGTGTTCGAAGTCGAAGGCCGCGACGCGGTCGAGCCGATCGTGCGCGGCAGGCACTCGCGCTTCGTCGTCGACGTCGCCAAGACCGGGCAGCGCCTGGCGGCCAAGGCGGAGAAGGCACGCGCTGCCGCCTGAAGCCCGCCCCACGCGATCGCAGAGGAAGCCATGAGCGCCATCGCCATCCCGACGAAGGGCACGCAGCACGTGCCGACCTACTGCTACCAGTGCGTGGCCGGGCCCGACCTGCTGCGCGTGAAGGTCGAGGACGGCGTGGCCACCGAGATCGGCCCGAACCCGGCCGCCAAGGGCATCCACCCCGCCGACGGCCGGCCCTGCGTGCGCGCCTACGGCCTGGTGCAGAAGACCTACAACCCGCACCGCGTGCTCACGCCGATGAAGCGCAGCAACCCGAAGAAGGGGCGCGACGAGGACCCGCAGTTCGTTGCGATCAGCTGGGACGAAGCGCTCGACACCATCGGCGCGAAGCTGCGCGACATCCGCGCGCGTGGCCTGCTCGACGAGCAGGGGCTGCCGCGCGTGGCCGCCAGCTTCGGCCACGGCGGCACGCCGGCCAGCTACATGGGCAGCTTCCCGGCCTTCCTTGCCGCCTGGGGCCAGATCGACTACAGCCTGGGCTCGGGGCAGGGCGTGAAGTGCGTGCACTCCGAGCACCTGTACGGCGAGTTCTGGCACCGCGGCTTCACCGTGTGCGCCGACACGCCGCATACGCAGTTCGTGCTGTCCTTCGGCGCCAACGTCGAGGTCTCGGGCGGCGCCTGCGCGGTGCGCCGCCATGCCGACGCGCGCGTGCGCGGCGTCAAGCGCGTCAACGTCGAGCCGCACCTGTCGGTGACGGCAGCGTGCTCGGCCGAATGGGTGCCGATCCGCCCCAAGACCGACGCGGCGTTCATGTTCGCGCTGCTGCACGTGCTGACGCACGAGGTGCCGCTGGAGCGGCTGGATGTGGGCTTTCTGCGCGACCGCACCGCCTCGCCGTACCTGGTCGGCCCCGACGGCTACTACCTGCGCGATGCGGCCAGCGGCAAGCCGCTGCTGTGGGACACGCTGACGCAAAGCGCCGTGCCCTACGACACGCCGGGCACGGTGCCGGCGGTGGTGGGGCGCTACAGCGTCGCGCATGCGGTCAGCCACCTGGCCGACGGCGAAGTCGCGGTGCATCACGATGCTTCGGCGCAGACCGCCTTCGGCGAGATGGTCGACATGCTGCGCGCCTACAGCCCCGAATGGGCCGCGCAGGTGTGCGACGTGCCGGCGGCGACGATGCGCCGCGTCGCGCTCGAGTTCCTGGACGCCGCCTGCGTCGGCCAGACGACCGTGGTCGAAGGCCGCACGCTGCCGTACCGCCCGGTGGCGGTGACCTTGGGCAAGACCGTCAACAACGGCTGGGGCGCTTTCGAGTGCTGCTGGGGCCGCACCATGCTGGCCACCGTGGTCGGCGCGCTCGAAGTGCCCGGCGGCACCCTGGGCTCCACCGTGCGCCTGAACAAGCCGCACGACAACCGGCTGGCCAGCGCGGTGCCGGGCGACGACGGCTTCATGGCCTGCAACTTCAACCCCACCACCGAGAAGGGCTGGTCGGCCAAGCCCACCGGGCGCAACGCGCACCGCACGCTGATCCCGCACGTCGGCAACTCGCCGTGGAGCCAGGCGCTGGGCCCCACGCACCTGGCGTGGATGTTCATGAACGAGGCGCCCGAGAACTGGCCGCAGCCCAGCCTGCCCGAGCTGTGGTTCGCCTACCGCACCAACCCGGCGGTCTCGTTCTTCCACAACGAGCGCCAGGCGCAGACCATCGCCAAGCTGCCGTTCATCGTGGCCTTTGCCTACACGCCCGATGAAACCAACCACATGGCCGACATCCTGCTGCCCGAGGCCACCGACCTGGAAAGCACGCAGCTGATCCGCTGCGGCGGCACCAAGTTCGTCGAGCAGGCCTGGCACTACCGCGGCGTGGTGCTGCGCCAGCCGGCGGTGGCGCCGCGCGGCGAGACACGCGACTTCAGCTGGATCGCCACTGAACTGGCGCGGCGCAGCGGGCTGCTGGCCGAGTATGTCGACCGCATCAACCGCGGCAACGCGCTGGTGCCGCTGAAGACGCCGCGCAACGACTTCACATTGCCCAGCGACCGCGCGCCGACGGTGCACGAGATCTGGGACGCGATCTGCAAGGCCGCCACCGACGATCTGAGCGACGGCAAGGAGATCCGCGACCTGGCCTGGATGAGCGAGCACGGCTTCTACGTGGTGCCGTTCCAGCGCGTCGACTGGTACCTGACGCCCACGCTCGAAGACCAGGGCCTGCGCTACGAGCTGCCCTACCAGGAGCGGCTGCAGCGCCTGGGCGTGGAACTGGGCCGGCGGCTGCACGGCCAGGGCGTGAAGTGGTGGGACCGCCAGTTGTCCGAGTACAGCGCCTTGCCGGCGTGGCACGACTTCCCCGGCCTGTGGCGCGACGCGGTCAGCGCCGACGGCCAGAACCCCGACGACTACCCGTTCTGGGGGCTGACCACCAAGGTCATGGCCTACAGCGCCGGGGCCAACGTCGGCATCCCGCTGATGAACGAGGTCGGCGCCAACGTGCGCGGCCACGGCCGCGTCATCATGAACACCGGCGCTGCGACCCGGCTCGGCATCGCCAGCGACGACTGGGTCGAGGTCAGCTCGACCACAGGGCGCACGCGCGGGCGCGCCGAGCTGGTGCAGGGCTGCCGCCCGGACACCATCGTCATTCCGGGGCAGTTCGAGCACTGGAAGATGCCCTACGCGAAGGACCTGAACTTCCCGTCGCTGAACATGGTCACGCCGATGACACACCGCGCGCTCGAGCTGACCGACGCCACCGGTTCGGGCGCCGACATCGTGCGCGTACGCGTGCGGCGAGTCGACGGGCCCAGATCGGCGGCAGCGGCAGGGGGCGGCGGATGATCGCGATCGACGACAGCGTGCGGCGCGTGGAGGGCATGGCTGCGCCGGACGAACCCCTGACCGGCGCGCTGGTGCCGGTGAGCGTGCAGCGCTTCAGCGGCGAGCGGCTGGAGCCGGCCGTCGACTGGGCGGCCGAGGAGGTGGCGGTCAGCTTCGAATACAACGGCGTCGGCCACGCGGTGATGATGGCCTCGCCCGAGGCGCTGGCCGACCTGGGCCTGGGCTTCAGCCTCAGCGAAGGCATCGTCGAACGCGCCGACGAGTTACTGGACCTGGAACTGCACGCGCACGAACACGGCCTGCGCATCGCGATGCGCATCACCGCCAAACGCTTCGCGGCGCTGAAGCAGCGCCGGCGCAACCTGGCCGGGCGCACCGGCTGCGGGCTGTGCGGCGTCGACACGCTCGAACAGGCGGTGCGCCCGCTGCCAGCGCTGCCGCCGCGTCTGCCTGGCGCCGCCGCGCTGCTCGAGCCGGCTCGGCTGAACGCGGCGATGGCCGCGCTCGACGACGCGCAGCCGCTGCGCGCGGCCAGCGGCGCCACGCATGCCGCGGGCTGGCTCGCCTTCGACAACGCGGCGCCGCTGCTGCAGATGGTGCGCGAGGACGTGGGACGCCACAACGCGCTGGACAAGACGCTGGGCGCGCTGCGGCGCGCCGGCGCCGACACCACGCAAGGCGCGGTGCTGCTGACCTGCCGCGCCAGCGTCGAGATGGTGCAAAAGGCGGTGGCCTGCGGCGTGCCGGTGCTGGTGGCGCGCTCGGCGCCCACCGCGCTGGCGGTGCGCCGCGCGCAGGCGCTGGGCCTGACGCTGCTGGGCTTCGCGCGGCGCGGCAGCTTCGTGGTCTATGCCAACGCCTGGCGGCTGCGTACCGCACCGCACCAAGGAGAAACGCGATGACGCGCTGGGCGATGGTGGCCGACCTGCGCCGCTGCGTGGGCTGCCAGACCTGCACCGCGGCGTGCAAGCACGCCAACGCCACGCCGCCGGGCGTGCAGTGGCGCCGCGTGCTCGACATGGAGTTCGGCGAATACCCGAACGTGCAGCGCGCCTTCGTGCCGGTCAGCTGCCAGCACTGCGACGACCCGCCGTGCCTCGAGGTGTGCCCGACCACCGCCACCAAGAAGCGCGCCGACGGCATCGTGACGATGGACTACGACTTGTGCATCGGCTGCGCCTACTGCGCGGTGGCCTGCCCGTACCAGGCGCGCTTCAAGACCGAGCACTTCAGCTACGCCTTCGGCGAGGCCAATGAACAGGAGCAGAAGCGCCAGGTCGACGCGCGCCGCGCCGTGGCCACCAAGTGCACCTTCTGCGTCGATCGCATCGACGACGGGCTGGCGCGCGGCTTGACTCCCGGCGTCGACCCGGAAGCCTCACCGGCCTGCGTCAACTCGTGCATCGCCGACGCACTCGCCTTCGGCGACCTGGATGACCCGAACAGCAATGTGTCGCAGCTGCTGGCCGAGAACCAGCATTTCCGCATGCACGAGGAGCTGGGCACCGGGCCCGGCTTCTTCTACCTGTGGGACCACGCCGACACCGCCGAGGAGCCGAACCGATGAACACCGCCGTCGTGCAGCAGCGCGCGTGGGATGGCCGCGCCGCCGCCAACTTCATGGCCGGCGGCGCCGGCAGCGGGCTGGTGGTGGCCACCGCCTGCGGCGCGGCGCTGGCCGGCACGCCGCGCTGGCCCTTCGTGCTGGCCGCCGTGCTGGTCGCCGTCGGGCTGGTGTCCGTCTGGGCCGAGATCGGCAGGCCGTGGCGCGCGCTGAACGTGGTGCTGCATGCGCGCAGCTCGTGGATGACGCGCGAGGCGCTGCTCGCCCCGGCGCTGCTGTTGCTGGCGCTGGCTGCCGCGCTGCTGCCCGCCGCCGCGGCCGCCGCGGCCGCCCCGTTGGCGGCGCTGAGCGCGCTGGCCTTTGTCTACTGCCAGGGCCGCATGCTGCGCGCCGCGCGCGGCATCCCCACCTGGCGCGAGCCGGCGATCGTGCCGCTGATCGTCGCCACCGCGCTGGCCGAGGGCGCGGCGCTGTGGCTGATCGTCATCAGCCGGCCGGTGGGCGCGCTGGTGTGGCTGGTGTTCGGCGCCTTGCTGCTGGCGCGGCAGGGTTTGTGGCTGCGCTGGCGCGCGCGGCTGCGTGCCGCCGCACCGGCGCTGCGCGCGGTCGACGACGCAGGGCGGCTGCTGCGGCTGGGCTCGCTGGGCGCCCTGGCCGTGGTGGTGGTGCTGCTGCTCGCGCCGCTGCCGCCGATCGGCGCGGCGCCGCTGCAGCTTGCCGCCGCGTTGGCGGCGCTGGCCGGCGGGCTGTGGTTCAAGTTCACGCTGATCACGCGCGCCGCCTTCACGCAAGGTTTCACGATCCCGCAGCGGCCGGTGCGCGGCGTGCGTGCGCAGGAGCGATGACATGGGTGCACCGACCGAAGCCGCGGCCTTCCACACCCGCGGCCTGCATTGGGCCAGCGAGACGATGTCGCGCGACGAGCTGCACGCGCTGCAGCTCGGCCGGCTGCGCAAGACGCTGGCCAACGCACACCGCCACGTCGCGTGGCAGCGTGAACGCATGGACGCGGCCGGCCTGCAACCCGACGCGCTGCGCGAGCTGTCCGAGCTGCGGCGGCTGCCCTTCACGCTGAAGAGCGACCTGCGCGAGCACTACCCCTTCGGCCTGTTCGCGCGCCCGTTGGCGGGCCTGGCGCGGCTGCATGCGTCGTCGGGCACCACCGGCCGGCCGACGGTGGTCGGCTACACCAGCGGCGACCTGCAGCGCTGGGCCGACCTGGTGGCGCGGTCGTTCTACTGCGCCGGCGTGCGCCCGGGCGACCTCGTGCACAACGCCTACGGCTACGGCCTGTTCACCGGCGGCCTGGGCGCGCACGACGGCGCGGCGCGGCTGGGCTGCCCGGTGGTGCCGCTGTCGGGCGGCGGCAGCGAGCGGCAGATCGCGCTGATCATGGACTTCCACCCGCGCGTGTTGTGCGCGACGCCGTCGTATGCGCTGGTGCTGGCCGAGGTCGCGGCGCAGCAAGGCGTCGATCTGCGCGACAGCGGGCTGGCGATCGGCATGTTCGGCGCCGAGCCCTGGAGCGCGGCGATGCGCGAGGAGATCGAAGCACGCATCGGCCTGCGCGCGGTCGACATCTACGGCCTGTCGGAGATCATGGGCCCGGGCGTGGCCTGCGAATGTGCGTGCCGCAACGGCCTGCACGGCTGGGAGGACCACTTCCTGTTCGAGGTCATCGACCCCGACACCGGCGCGGTGCTGGACGACGGCGAGGTCGGCGAGCTGGTGATCACCACGCTGACCAAGGAAGCGCTGCCGATGCTGCGCTACCGCACGCGCGACATGACGCGGCTGTGCCGCCAGCGCTGCGACTGCGGGCGCACGCACACCCGCATCCTGCGTGTCACGGGGCGCAGCGACGACATGCTGATCATCCGCGGCGTCAACGTCTATCCGTCGCAGATCGAAGCGGTGCTGGTCGGCCGCCCGGGCTTGTCGCCGAACTACCAGATCGTGGTCAGCCGCGAAGGGGTGCTGGACCAGCTGCGCGTCGAGGTCGAGGCCGAGCCGGGCGTGCCGCCCGACGGCTGGGAGGCCTTGGCGGCGGACGCGGTGCGCCACATCAAGTCGATGATCGGGGTGACGGCCGAAGTGGTGCTGCGCGCGCCCGGCGGCTTGCCGCGATCGCAGGGCAAGGCGGTGCGTGTGCGCGACTTGCGTGCGAAGGCGGTGGCGACGGCGTAGAACGGCGCCTCGCGGCGGGGTCGCTCACGGCGAATGGCTGACATTGACCGCGCGACGATCGGCTCACGATTCCGACCCGGAAGAGACATTCGCTGTCCCGATCTCGCCGCCCAAAAGCTGCCGCTCCAACCCGGACACAGGCACCCGTTGGAGGCCCCGCAGCAGCGGGCAAACATCGGCAGGCGGCACTCAGGGCGATTGTGGCGCGGCGCTCGGCTTGGGCCGCTGTGGCAAACCGTGTCGCTGTTCAACCCAGGGGCCTACCTCATCAGCGGACTGCGCTGGGCCTTCTACGGCGCGGCCGATGTGGACATTGCCGTGAGTACCGGCATGACGCTCGCCCGCCTGCCTGACGGTGGTGTGGTGGGTGTTCAAGACCGGATGGCGGGTCCGGCGTTGAGCCTGCACGCTTGGACCGGCGCTAATCCTGGTCCGGGCCACCCTTTTGCTTCTTGTAGGTGTGGATGAAGCGACCGAACGCCTTGTCCTTGTTGCGCCGTTCGCTCAGCGACAGGTCGTGAAATGCCGACTCCTTGCGCAGCTTTTGGTAGTTCCTCAGGTGCCTTTCGCTGATCTCGTTCCTTTCAACCGCCGCACGCACCGCACAACCCGGTTCGCTGCCATGGGTGCAGTCGGGGAAACGGCACTGACTTGCAAGCGCGGCAATGTCGGCAAAAGTCTCTTCGATCCCAACGCCGGCGCCCAGCATGCCCAGTTCGCGCATACCGGGCATGTCGATCAGCAGCGCCCCGTGCGCCAAGACGATCAGGTGGCGCCGCGTGGTGGTGTGGCGGCCCTCCCCGGTGTGGCTGACCTCGCGGGTTTCCAGGTCCCCGTCGCCCAGCAGCCGGTTGATCAGGGTCGTCTTGCCCACGCCCGATGAGCCCAGCAGGCAGTAGGTCTTGCCCGGGGCCATGAGCGCTCGAACCTGGTCCACGCCCTCGCCAGTCACGTTGCTCACGCAGACCGCCTGGGCATCCACACCCACGAGCCGTATCTGCCCGATCAGGCGCTCCAGCGCTTCCGGGCTGATCAGGTCCGTCTTCGTCAGCAGCACCACGGGCTCGATATGGCCGTCCCGCGCCATCACAAGGTAGCGCTCGAGCCGGGGAACGTTGAAGTCGAAGTGGCACGACTGCACGATGAACGCCGCGTCGATGTTGGCGGCGATCATCTGGAACTCGACGTCCCGCCCCGCAGCCTTGCGCCGCAGGAAAGAGCGCCGCGGCAGCACGCTGTGGATGCTCGCCTGGCTGCCGGCATCGCGGTAGCGCACGCCCACCCAGTCGCCCACACAAGGCAGGTCGACCGAAGACTCGGCCAGGTGCAGCAGCTTGCCCGTCAGCTCGGCGGGTACCTCGCCCTTCTCGTTGCGCACGAGGTAGCGACCGCGGTCGACCGCGGTGACCCGGGCAGCAGACAGTTCCAGCGGCACCAGTTCGCTGGCTTGGCCCGCCAGCCAGGGATCGAGACCCAGCTCACTCAGCATCATGGTGACAGTGTCGCAGAGGGCGTGGTGCCATCCCAGGTGGTGGGCGCCCATCTACAGCCGCCGGTGCGGGGAGGGCGTACCGACTTCGAGGCACCGACCGCCGCGCTGCCCTGCGCCACCGCCCGCGCGCCGGTCGCCTGGGCGGCGGCCGCGGCTCCAGACCCTGGCGGGTGAGGTCCTCTCAATCGCCGACCGCTATGGGATGCCCGCGACAAGCTTCAGACTGCACAGAAGCTGCCAACCGCAGGCGGGTGCTCATGGCCGTCAGTGAGATATCGCCCGACGATCTCGCCGTCAGCTGATGAAGTGCAGCAACGCGCCGACAGTTGCCGCAGCTTGTACCCGCCCTCGAGCGCGAGCCGGGCTCAATCCCGCGGCAGCACCGCCGTGGCTTCGAGTTCGATCTTGCCCGGGTCGTCGAGCAGGTCCGACACGAAGATCATGCTCATCGCCGGGAAGTGCTTGCCCATCAACGCGCGCCAGATCGCACCGAGCTGCGCGCGCGCCGCCAGGCAGCCGGTCTTGTCGCAGCCGTAGGCGGTGATGCGGCAGATGTGCCTCGGCTCGCCGCCGGCTTGTGCCAGCACCTGCGGCACGTTCTTCAGCGCCTGCTTCGTGCACGCGAGCCATGGCGGACCACGCTGGCAGCGCTGCGTTGGCGCGGCTTGCCCGCTACAGCAGATGCAGATGCCGCGCGCTTGCGCCGCGCACGCTGGACAGCGAGATCGCCTGATCGAAGGTGACGAGCCGGCCGCCGTGTCGCACGGCCAGTGCCAGAAGGTACAGGTCGGTGATCTGGTTGTGCCCCTGGACGCGCGAGAAGTCGGCGACTTCGTCATCGCGCAGCGACACATCGTCCGGCCAGAAGACGTGGTCGAGTGCCGTGCAAGCTTCGCGCAGCCGCTCTCGCACCCGCTGCACGGCCAGGCCGCCGCGCCGCCCGTAGCCAGGCAGGCTCATCACCCGGATGACACCGTTCTCGACCAGCGGGCAGGTTGCGATCTTCGCGCCGCGCGCGTCGATGAACGCGTTCGCCCGGCCCGAGAACTGGTGCGCGTCGTCGAACAGCGCGATCCAGACATTCACGTCGAGCAGGGCGCGCACGGCACGTGTGTCGCTGTCAGATGCCTTCACGTTCCATCAATTCGCGCACGTGCCGCGTGGTGACGACTTCGTCGCGCGCCGGCAGCAGCGCGAAGCGCCCGCGCAACGGCGCCGACTTGCGGGCGCCTTCATCACCGCCGCCGGCGGACGCGCCGCGTCGCACGAGCAGGGAGATCGCATCGCCGAGCGACATGTGCTCACGCTGAGCCAGGTGGCGCGCGGCGAGCAAGACATCCTCGGCAAGGTTGACGGTGGTGCGCATGGCGGTCGACACGGGAAGCGATGGGCCTGAGCATCGTAGCATCATAGGCGCATCAACGCATCACGGACGCCTCAGGCAACGCAGCGAACCTTGGCTGCGCGTGACAGCCCCCTCGAGACAACCCGACACCGCGGTGCGGATGCTGAGAACGAGCCCTTCAACGCGATCGTCTCGTCCCGTGCCGGCCATCGGTCTGGGCATCGCGACGCTCACGGTCGTTGCATCCGTCGCTGCATCCCTTCAAGCGCGCGGCAGCACCGCCGTCGCCTCCAGTTCGATCTTGCCCGGGTCGTCGAGCAGGTCGGACACGAAGATCATGCTCATCGCCGGGAAGTGCTTGCCCATCAACGCGCGCCAGGTCTTGCCGATCTGCGCGCGCGCCGCCAGGTAGCCGGGCTTGTCGCAGCAGTAAGCGGTCATGCGGCAGATGTGCTGCGGCTGGCCGCCGGCTTGCGCCAGCACCGCCAGCACGTTCTTCAGCGCCTGCTCGAACTGCGGCGCGATGTCTTCGGACTCGAACTTCTGCTGCGCGTTCCAGCCGACCTGGCCGGCGATGAAGACGATGCGTCCGGCGTCCACGGCGATGCCGTTGGCGTAGCCGATCGGCGCGTCCCAGCCGGCGGGCATCAGCACTTGCATCGTGGTTCTCCTCGGGTGGTCCGCCACGCTGGCGCCCAGCGCGCGGGGGTGGCTTGTACGCTATCGAGCGAACGCCGCGGAACCGGTTTTGCCGGGCCGCTGGCGTTGCCCCGGGGGGAGCGCCGCAGGCGCTTCGGGGGGGCATTCAGTCGGTGTAGCGCGGCGGGTCCGGGTCGATGGCCCAGTCGGCATCCGGCTCGGGCACCTTGTTCAGCCAGGCGCGTACCAGTTCGACGTGCTCGCGCTCCTCTTCCTGCAATTCGAGTGCGGCGCGCTTGACCGCGTCGTCGGTCGCCAGTTCGGCCAGCCGGCCGAAGAAGTCCTGCGCACGCTGTTCGGCGCCCAGCGCCAGTTGCAGCGCGTGCCACGGCTGCATCAGGTAGTGCACCTCGTCGATCGGCACCGTCTCGGGCGGTTCCAGGTCGGGCCAGCCGTAGCCGCCCGGTGGCGGCGGTGGGTCGCTGGTCCAGCCCATCTGCGCCATGACCTGCGCCGCGTGCTTGGCCTCGTAGCCGGCCATGGTGCGGAACATCGCCGCGACCTCGAGGTTGTTGTGCATCTCCATCGAGTCGGCGAATTCGGTGTAGCGCGCCACCGCCTCGCGCTCCATCGCCAGCGCCTGCGCCATGAAGTCCTGCAGCGTGCGCGGCGTGCCGACCTTCATCGCGGCGCTCATACACAACCTCCGTGCTGTGCACTGCGGTGTTCGCCCTTCGGGCGGCCGTGCGGGGTGAACAGGAAGCCTCCGTGCTGCGCACTGCGGCGTTCGCCCTTCGGGCGGCCGTGCGGGGTGAACAGGAAGCCTCCGTGCTGCGCACTGCGGCGTTCGCCCTTCGGGCGGCCGTGCGGGCTCACAGCTCGAACTCCTCGGCCACCTCGGCCACCGTGCGCGGCGCCGGGCAACGCGCGGGCGCATAGGCCTTGCGCTGGCCGGCGTAGAGCACGCCGACGTTGAAGCCGTCGTCGGTCATGATGCGCCGCGCCGCGCGTGCCGGGTCGTCGGTGACTTCCACCGGCGCGGCGTGCACTTGCGACTTCCATTCGCGCTGCTCGGGCCTGAAGGTCACGCACGGGCTCAGGATCTCGATGAAGGCGAAGCCCGGGTGGCGGATGCCGCGCGCGATGATGTCGGCGGTGCCGTTGGGGTCACCCGAGAAGGCGCGCGCGACGAAGCTCGCGCCCGCGGCCAGCGCGATCACCAGCGGGTGGAACGAGCGGATGCCGGTGCCGCCGGGGGCGAGCTTGTTGTCCCAGTCGGGCTCGGTGGTCGGCGAGGCCTGGCCCTTGGTCATGCCGTAGACGTGGTTGTCCATCACGATGTAGGTCAGGTCGACGTTGCGCCGGCAGGCGTGCAGGAAGTGGTTGCCGCCGATCGAGTAGCCGTCGCCGTCGCCGCCGGTGACCAGCACCGTCAGGTCGGGGCGCGCCACCTTCAGCCCGGTGCCGGCGGCCAGCGCGCGGCCGTGCACGCCGTGAAAGCCGTAGCAGCTGGTGTAGGCCGGGATGCGTGAGCTGCAGCCGATGCCCGACACCACCGCCACCTCGTGCGGCGGCAGCTGCAGGCTGGCCAGCGCCTTGGTGATCGCGCCCAGCACGGTGAAGTCGCCGCAGCCCGGGCACCACACCGGCTTGGTGCCCGACTTGTAGTTCACCGCGGTCAGCACCGCAGGCGGGGGGCACACATCGTTCATGCCATTTCCTTCTCGGCTTGGCTTTCGCTTGGGTTGTCCGATCGATGGGCGTGCGCCCAGTCGACGATCGCCGTGGTGAGTTCGCCCGGGCGCAGCGGCAGCGGGCCCGGGCGATGGAAGCTGGCCGGGCGGCCGGGCAGGTCGTGCATCGCGCGCAGCCAGCGCAGCAACTGCGCGCCGTGGTTCTGCTCGACCACCAGCACCTGCTTCACGCCGGCCAGCGCCTGCTCCATGCGCTCGGGCAGCGCCGGCGCCAGCAGCCGCAGCACGATCAGGCGCACCGCCACGCCTTGTTCGGCCGCCCGGGCCACGGCCTCGCGCACGCTGCCGCTGACCGATCCGAAGGTGATCACCGCCAGCGCGCTGCCGCCGCCGGGTGCCTCGATGTCGGCCCAGCGCGGCCCGTAGTCGTACCGCAGCAGCTTGCGCTCGCGCTTGTCGAGTTGCAGCCGATGGTCGCGTGCCTGGCTGCTGGGGGTGCCGAGCTCGCTGTGCTCGAGCCCGTCTGCCGTGTAGGTGACGCCCGGCGTGCCTGGAATGGCCATCGGCGACACGCCCGACGGTGTGTCGCGGTAGCGCTTGTAGTCGGGCGTGTCGGCGGCGGCAGTCAGCCGCTGCGCAGTGCCCGCGTCAGCGGCCGGGCGGTCGATGATGGCGCGCGACTGCCCCATGAACTGGTCGGACAGCACGATCGCCGGCGCCTGCAGCGCCTCGGCCAGCTGCACCGCCCAGTGCGTGGTGGCGATGCAGTCGGCGATCGACGTGGGCGCCAGCACCAGGCGGGGCGCATCGCCGTGCAGCCCGCTGACGGCAAACGACAGGTCGCTCTGCTCGCTCTTGGCCGGGATGCCGGTGGACGGGCCGCCGCGCATGACGTCGACGACGACGATCGGCACCTCGGCACTGACTGCCAGGCCGAGGGCCTCGGTCATCAGCGACAGGCCCGGGCCGGCGGTGGCGGTGAGCGAGGGCACGCCGCCGTAGGCCGCGCCGATGATCATGTTGACCGAGGCCAGCTCGTCCTCGGCCTGCAGCAGCGTGCCGCCGACCTTCGTCAACGCCGGTGCCATCCACTCGAGCAATTCGGTGGCCGGGGTGATCGGGTAGGCCGCGACGAAGCGCACGCCGCCGCGCAAGGCGCCGAAGCCAGCGGCCTCGTTGCCGCTGATCAGCCAGCGCGGCCCGCTCGCGCTCGCACCGTCGGTCAGCCGCGCCATGCCGCATTCGGCCAGCTTGGCGGCCTCGTCCAGGCCGCGGTGCAACGCCTTCAGGTTGGCCTGCAACTGCGCGTCGCCGCGCTTCCACGACGCGCGCAGCGCGGCCTCGAGCGCCTCGGCCGCAATGCCGGCCAGCCCGCCGGCCAGGCCGAGCGCCAGCATGTTGGTCCAGCTGCCGGGGAGGGACTTGGCGATCTTCTTCAGCGGCAACGCGACGCAGCGTGCGCCGCTGGCGGCGAACACCGGCGGCACCTCGCCCTCGTCGGCGTCGCCGATTACCAGGCTGCTCGCGCGCAGCGGGATCTCGTCGGCGAAGCGATTCACGTTTTGCCAGTCCATTGCCAGCAGCAGATCGAAGGCATCGTCCAGCGCGTCCAGCGGCCGGCGTGCCAGCCGCATCAGCGCCGCGGCCTCACCGCCGCGGATCTGCGGCCCGCTGGTGCGCACGAACAGGCCGTACAGCCCGGCGCGCGCGGCGGCGTCCAGCAGCATCGTGCCTGCGGTCATCACGCCGCTGCCGCCGCTGCCGGCCAGCGCCAGCGACACGCTGGCACCGCGGCCGCGGCCGGTGTCATCGAGGGGGGAACAAGGGTGCACGCGAGGCTCCTGCGGAGTGCAGACGGGGCAATGGTTGAAGTGAAACTGCGAATCGACTTGCGCGACCTGAAGCAGATCAAGGTTTTGTCGAATGCTTGCCTGAAGAATTGCTAAAAACGTATTGCGGTACCAGAATGCAACAATAGCAGCGGGACCTACGGCGGTCAAGCCGGCCCAAGGCCGCCGCTGTCCCAGGTCAAACGACGAGGAAGCCACAGCACCATGAACGCCCCCGAACCCACCGCCGCGCTGCGCGAGCTGATCAACCACGACCTGGTCGATGACTGGGCGCGCCCCGGTGTGCGTTACGAGAAGCGGCCGGCGCGCCGCCCCGACGGCCGCGAGGTGCCGGGTCTGTACAACGCCTGGATCTGGCTGGACAACCCCAGCCAGTACAACAGCTACACCACCGAGATGTGCAAGGGCGTGATCCTGGCCATGCGCGCGGCCAGCAACGACCGCGCCGTCAACTGCGTGGTGCTCACCGGCGTGGGCGACAAGGCCTTTTGCACCGGCGGCAACACCAAGGAGTACGCCGAGTACTACGCCGGCCACCCGCTCGAGTACCGCCAGTACCTGCGGCTGTTCAACGACATGGTCAGCTCCATCCTGGGCTGCGACAAGCCGGTGATCTGCCGCGTCAACGGCATGCGCATCGGCGGCGGGCAGGAGGTCGGCATGGCCTGCGACTTCTCGGTGGCGCAGGACCTGGCCCGTTTCGGCCAGGCCGGCCCCAAGCACGGTTCGGCGCCGATCGGCGGCATCACCGACTTCCTGCCGGTGGTGGTGGGCGCCGAGCGCGCGATGGCCGCGTGCGTGCTGTGCGACCCCTTCAGCGCGCACAAGGCGTACCAGATGGGCATGCTCACCGACGTGGTGCCGGCGCTGAAGGTCGATGGCAAGTTCATCGCCAACCCCACCGTGGAGACGCAGCGCATGGTCGACGAGTACGGCCGCAATGCCTATGGCGAGCCCAAGGCCGGAAGTGCGCTCGAAGAGGCCAAGGCGCTGATGAAGCGCGGCACGGTGGACTTGTCGCTGCTCGACGCCAAGGTGGAAGAGCTGGCGGCCAAGATGCTCTACACCTTCCCCGACTGCACCACCAAGACCATCGAGGAGCTGCGCAAACCCAAGCTCGACGCCTGGAACCGCAACAAGGAAGGCTCGCGTGCCTGGCTGTCGCTGAACATGATGACCGAGGCGCGCGCCGGCTTCACCGCCTTCAACGACGGCCCGAAGGACGACCGCGAAGTCGACTTCGTGCTGCTGCGCCAGCGCCTGGCGGCCGGGCAGGGCTGGGTCGGAAAGCTGCATGACGACATCCAGCCCGGAGCCGCAAGCCGTGGCTGAAGCCGTGCCGCTGAAGGTCTGGCTCGACCGCGACGGCGCGCTGTTGCGCCTGCGGCTGGCCCGGCCCAAGGCCAACATCTGCGACGCGGCCATGATCGGCGCGCTGCAGGCGGCGCTGGACGCGCATCGCGACCGGCCCGGCCTGCGCGCCGTGCTGCTCGATGCCGAAGGGCCGCACTTCAGCTTCGGCGCCAGCGTCGAGGAGCACCTGGCCGATCGCTGCGCGCAGATGCTGGCGGCGCTGCACGCGCTGGTACTCACGCTGGCCGGCTGTCCGGTGCCGGTGCTGCTGGCGGTGCGCGGCCAGTGCCTGGGCGGCGGCCTGGAGATCGCACTGGCCGGCGGGCCGATCTTCGCTGCCAGCGATGCGCGCTTCGGCCAGCCCGAGATCAAGCTCGGCGTGTTCGCACCGGCGGCCAGTTGCCTGCTGGGCTGGCGTGTGTCCGCGGTGGCGGCCGAAGAGTTGCTGTGGTCGGGCCGCAGCATCGACGGCCCCACTGCACTGGCGCTGGGCTTGGTGCAGGCCCTGGCCGACGACCCCGAAGCCGCGGCGCTGGCCTGGTTCGACGAGCACCTGGGCCCGCTGAGCGCGGCCGCGCTGCAGTGTGCGGTGGCGGCCACGCGCGCGCCGCGGCTGCGCGAACTGCGCCAGCGGCTGGCCGAGGTCGAACAGCTGTACCTCGAGCGTCTGATGAAAACCCGCGACGCCAACGAAGGCCTGGCCGCCTTCCTCGCGCGCCGCCCACCCGTGTGGGAGCACCGCTGATGGACCCAACCCCTGAAGTCATGCGCATCGTCAAGCGCTGCGAAGCGCTGTTCGAGGACCTGCATTTCGGCGCCGTGAAAGACTGGAAGGCCGCCGCACCGGGCCGCAAGGCGATCGGCTACATGCCGGTGTACGTGCCGCGCGAGCTGATTCACGCGGCAGGCATGCTGCCGGTGGGCATCCTCGGCGGCGGCGACCAGCTCGAGGTGATCCAGGGCGACGCCTACTACCAGAGCTACATCTGCCGCATCCCG
>CAYZGL010000017.1:0-29988 GCA_964477985.1 uncultured Rubrivivax sp.
TGCAGGACGGCTTCTACGTCAACCTGGGCATCGGCCTGCCGACGCTGGTGGCCAACTTCGTCGCGCCCGACATCGAGGTCTGGCTGCAAAGCGAAAACGGCATGCTCGGCATCGGGCCGTTCCCCGACGACGCCGAGGTCGACGCCGACCTGATCAACGCCGGCAAGCAGACCGTCACCACGCTGCCCGGCAGCAGCATCTTCGGCAGCCACGACAGCTTCGCGATGATCCGCGGCGGCAAGATCAACCTGAGCATCCTCGGCGCGATGCAGGTCAGCGAGAAGGGCGACCTGGCCAACTGGATGATCCCCGGCAAGATGGTCAAGGGCATGGGCGGCGCGATGGACCTGGTGGCCGGCGTGGCGCGCGTGCTGGTGCTGATGGAACACGTGGCCAAGAAGAAGGACGGCGGCATCGACCTGAAGATCCTGCCCAAGTGCACGCTGCCGCTCACCGGCGTCGGCGTGGTCGACCGCATCATCACCGACCTGGCCGTGCTCGACGTCACGCCGCAGGGCCTGAAGGTGGTGGAGCTGGCGCCGGGGGTCACGCACGAAGAGCTGCAGGCCAAGACCGGCGTGCCGCTGCAGTAGCCCGGCTGCCCCCACTCGTGCCGGGCGGCGCCGTGTTCGCCCGGCGCGTTGCCGGCGCGCGCCAGCTCGTGCACCGTGTTCACCGGGTGATGGCTGGGGGCGTGCAGCGGGCGTCGCACAGGCGTCACAACAGGCCTTCACAATGGGCATGAGGCCCGTGTGTTCGGTCACGGCGGTGCAGGCAGGCGGTGATGACCGTATTGCCGCGCGGCCGGCGCTGTGCGAACCTGCGGGCCGGGATTTCACGCGGCCGCCACCAGCACATCGACCGGGTCATGAACGAACTTCACCACAGCCTCGAGCGCATGGGTTTCATGCAACTGCTGCTGTTGTTCGGCTTCGTCACGACCTATGTGGTGTCGGTGGGGGGGCTGTTCGACCTGCGCATGCGCTGGCGCGCCGCCGCGGCGGCGCTGGCCCAGGCCGCGGCCTTTGCCGCGCTGACCGAACCCTGGGTGCACGGTGCGCTGCTGGTGGTGTTCGTGGTGGCGGGGTTGGGGCTTTTTGTCATGCTCAGCTGGCTGCTGGCGCGCATGTCCGGCGTGGGTTCGTTGGCGCTGCCGCCGGCGCAGACCAGCGTGATGGATACGGCGGCTGCGAGCTTGCCCCCGCTGCCGCCGCCCGCGCAGGCCGGCGCCGATCACGGCCCGGTTGCCGCGCCGGCCGCCGCGCCGGCCGCCGTGCCGCTGGGTGTCGCGGCGAAACTGGCGCGCCGCGTCCGCGTCACGCGCTGACGGCGGCCGCGTGCGGCTGGCGCACCGTACGCAAGCGGCGCATCAATCGCGCACGAACAGCGTCACCAGCGGCTCGCCGCCGACCTGGCGGCTGCGATGGCCGTGCACACGGCCGTCGAAACTGGCGCCGGCGGGCAAGGTGTCGGCGCTGTAGAAATGCTGGCCGGGCCCGAAGCGGCGCCAGCTGCCGTCTTGCAGGCCGATCTCCATGGTGCCGCACAGGATGAACACCCACTGCGCAGCGCCGGTGCAGTGGAAGTCGCTGCGAAAGCCTACCGGGCTGTGCCGCAGCTGGTAGCCGCCCGAGCGCTGCCATGCCGACAGCCGCGACTGCGGCGTGCCCTCCTTCAGCGCGATAGCCTCGTCGCGAAAGCGCGCGCGGCCGCTGGCGTCGGTATAGAGCACGACCTTGTGGAACTCGACCATGCGGGGATCCTCGTGGTGCAAAGTGCGGGCGGCGGCGCGCTGTGCTGCCGATGGATGCGGCGATGCCTTCGGGTTCAGTGCCCGCGCCACCGCGGCGCGCGCTTTTCCAGGAAGGCGGCGATGCCTTCGCGGCTGTCCTGCGACTGCCGCACGCGCTGCGCGGCCTCGGCGCTGAGCTGCCAGGCCAAGGCATCGGCGGCTTCGTGCGCGCGGTTGACCACGGCCAGGCTTTCGCGCACCGCCACCGGGCTGTTGGCGCAGATGCTCTCGGCCAAGGCCAGCGCTTCGGCCACGGCCGCGCCGTCGGCGCACAGGCGATTGACCAGGCCCAGCGCAAACGCGCGTTCCGCTGCGATCGGCTCGCCGGTCAGCGCCAGCTCGCGCGCCAGATTCGGCGGCAGCGCGCGGGCCGCGCGAAAGACGCCGCCGTACAGCGCGAACAGCCCGCGTTTGACCTCGGGCAGCGCAAAACGCGCGCGCGGCGAGGCCACCACCATGTCGCAGGCCAGCACCATCTCGAAGCCGCCGCCGTAGGCCACGCCGTCGACCGCGGCGATCAGCGGCTTGCGCCGCTGGCGCCGCACCAGCCCGTAAGGCCCGCCGCGCTCGGTGCTGTTGCGGTCGGGGTCGGCCAGGTCGCTGCCGGCGCTGAAGGCACGGCCCTTGCCGGCGAGCACGCCGGCCCACAGCGCGTCGTCGTCCTCCAGCCGGTTCATCGCCGCGTCCAGGCCCAGCGTCATCGCATGGTCCATCGCGTTGAGCTTGGCGTCGCGGTCCAGCTGGATCAGCAGCACGCGGCCGCGGGTTTCGGCACTCACTGGCATGGGGTGGCCCTCGTGGGTTGTGGGACGTTTCAGTATCCGGGCGGCGGCTGGTAGCCGCCGATCCGCCGCGCCAGCTCGCCGGCCAGCCAGATGGTGCTCAGATCGCCGAACTCCGGCCCGACGATCTGCATCCCCAGCGGCAGGCCGTCGGCGTTCGGCCCCAGCGGCGCCACGGTGGACGGCAGCAGCGACGCGGTGGCCAGCCCGGCCCAGAACAGCTGCGTGAAGTACGGGTGCTCGGCGCCGTTGATGCGCATCGTGCGCGCCGGCATCGGCTCGCTGTGGTCGTGTGCGAAGGCGGCGGTGGCGGTGATCGGCATCAGCATCAAGTCGTGCTGGCCGAAGAACGCGTGCCACGCCCAGCGCAGCTGTTCGCGCTGCTGCTGCGCGTCATGGACCTCCTTGAAGCTGGCGGTGGCCGCGCGCAGTGCCATCGTGTGATCGCTGGGCTCGTCGTCGCGCAGCCGCGCGCGCGCCGCGGCCAGTTCGGCGTAGTCGCTGCGCCGCGCCGCCATGTTGGCCTGCAGCAGCAGCAGGTAGACGCGGTGCGCGTGCACCGCATCGAAGGCCGGGCGCGCCTTGAAGTCCAGCCTGGCGCCGGCCTTGGCCAGCGCGCGCGCCGCGGCCTCGATGCGCTGCTTCACGCTGTCGTCCACCGGTGCGATCGCCTCGTCCAGCCACACCGCGATGCGCAGCCCCTGCAGGCTCCTGGGCGGCGCGGGCAGGCGGTAGACCGTGCCGCGCGCGCTCGGATCGTCGGCGCCCACCGTGACCTTCAGTGCCAGCGCCAGATCGGCGGCGCTGCGCGCCAGCGGGCCGATCACCGACAAGTCGGCCTCGGCCATCGGCATCGCCGCCAGGCTGTGGCCGCGCTTGGGCACGATGCCCCAGGTGGATTTGTGGCCGTACACGCCGCAGTAGGCGGCCGGGTTGCGGATGCTGCCGCCGATGTCGCTGCCGAACTCCAGCGCGCTCAGGCCGGCGGCGACCAGCGCCGCGCTGCCGCCCGACGAGCCGCCCGGCGTGCGCTGAAGATCCCAGGGGTTGTTGCAGGTGCCGTACAGCGCGTTGTAGCTCTGGAAGTCGGCCAGGTTCAGCGGCACGTTGCTCTTGCCGAACACCACCGCGCCGGCCGCCTCGAGCCGCTGCACCGCCAGCGCGTGCCGTGCGGCTGCATGCGCCTTGCGCGGCGGGTGGCCCCAGGTGGTGGGCTGGCCCCGCAGGTCGAAGGATTCCTTCACCGTGATCGGCAGCCCGTGCAACGGGCCCCAGGGCTCGCCCTTGGCAAGCGCGCGGTCGGCGGCGCGCGCCCGCTTCAGCGCGGCGCTGCGGTCGTCCACCACCAACGCGTTCAGGGCAGGGTTGAAGCGGTCGATGCGCTCGAGGTAGGCCTGCAGCAATTCGGCGCTGCCGATGCGGCCGCGCTTCAAGGCCGCCGCCTGCGCTGCGGCCGAGCCGAAGGGGAAGGACTTCAGGCGGGTCTTCATCGGCTGGGCAGGGTTTTTGGTGGCTGGAACGCGCAGCGTACACGGCCGAACGCGCCTTCGGGCGCCTTCGGGCGCGATGCCCCGCCGCAGGGCGGCATCGGTGTCGAGCCTGCGCCATCGCGCCGGCCTGGCAGGGCTGGCGGCGCAGCGTGTGCCGGCGGCTGCGGCTGCGAGCCAGCCGCTGCGCATAGTCGCGCGCACCGGTTTTCGCGCGGTGGGCACCCCCGTCTTGCAGCAGGAGTTTCACTCATGGCAGCGGCCGCACCCGGGGTGCTGGTCGGCGGTGGCCATGCCGCGGCGGCCTTCACCGCCAGCGTGCGCCGCGCCGGCTTTGGCGGCCCCGCGGTATTGGTCAGCGCCGAGCCGGTGTGGCCCTGCCAGCGGCTGCTGCTGTCCAAGAGATGTCCGTGCGATCGCCTGCCGCTGCAGCAGATCCTGCTTCGCCCGCCGTGCGGGTGCGGCGCAGCGCCGGCTGCCGGCCGATGGCGAGCGCCTGCTGGCGGTCGATGCAATCAACGACGCGGCCGCCTTCGTCATGGCCAGGAAGCCGCTCGAACACGGTGGCGGCGGTGTGCCCCAGGGCCGCCGTCGCCGACCCCGCGTCGAACCCGAAGGTCTGGCGGCAGTGACCCGCGGCAGCGCGATGCGGCGGACAATGGCGCGGCGGCGGGCCCAGCGCCCGCGAGGCTGAGGAGCGAAAAATGCCGGCTGGCACAGTGACCATCGACGACATCCAGGCGGCCGCGGCGCGGCTGGCCGGCCAGGTGCAGTGCACGCCGTGCCTGCACTCGCGCACGCTGTCGCAGCTGTGCGGCTGCGAGGTCTACCTGAAGTTCGAGAACCACCAGTTCACCGCCTCGTTCAAGGAGCGCGGCGCGCTGAACACGATGGCGCAGCTGCGGCCCGAAGAGCGCGCGCGCGGCGTGCTCGCGGTGTCGGCCGGCAACCACGCGCAAGGCGTGGCCTACCACGCGCAGCGCATGGGCGTGCCGGCGACGATCGTGATGCCGCGCTTTGCCCCGGCCGTGAAGGTGGAGAACACGCGGCGCTTCGGCGCCGAGGTGGTGCTGCACGGCGACACCTTCGACGAGGCGCGGCTGCACGGGCTGGCCTTGGCCGGGCAGCGCACGTTGACCGTCGTGCACCCCTACGACGACGCCGCGGTGATCGCCGGCCAGGGCACGATCGCGCTGGAGATGCTGGCGCAGGTGCCGCAGCTGGACACGCTGATCGTGCCGATCGGCGGCGGCGGCCTGTTGTCGGGCATGTCCGTGGCGGCGCACGCGCTGCGCCCCGGCCTCGAGCTGTACGGCGTGCAGACCGAGCGCTTCGCGGCGGTGTGGAACGCGCTGCACGACGGCCAGCGCGAAACCGGGCAGGTGACGGTGGCCGACGGCATTGCGGTGAAGGCGCCGGGCGAGTTGACGCTGCCGCTGCTGCGCCAGCACCTGCGCGACGTGCTGCTGGTGGCCGAGGACGAGATCGAGCAGGCGATCCTGCTGCTGCTGGAGATCGAGAAGACCGTGGTCGAGGGCGCCGGCGCGGTCGGCCTGGCGGCGCTGTGCCACTACCGCGAGCGCTTTGCCGGCCGCCACGTCGGCCTGGTGCTCAGCGGCGGCAATATCGAGCCGCTGGTGCTGGCCGAGATCATCGAGCGCGGCATGGTCAAGTCCCGGCGGCTGGTGCGCCTGCGTTTCGACGTGCGCGACGTGCCCGGCACCTTGGCCGAGGTGGCCACCGCGCTGGGCAGGCTGGATGCCAATATCGATCAGGTGCAGCACCAGCGCGCGTTCAGCTCGCTGTCGCTGGAGCGCGCGCAGGTCGAGGTCGTGGTGCACACGCGCGGCGAGCCCCATGTGCGCCGGATGCTGCAGGCGCTGCGCGACCAGGGCTACCGCGTCGAGCTGGTCGACTGAACACCCCGCGGCGCCGGGGCCGTGCGCGCGCCAGCCGCCCGCGGCCATGTCGTGCGGCCATCGGGTGCACGGCATCGCCGCGGGATTGACGCGTTGCGCGAGCGCACCTAGCATTTTTCAGGTCGCCGCGAAGGCGGGATCGGGATCGTCAGGACCGGCCATGGACTCCACCCCCGTTGCAGCGCGCGGCGTGCACGCGGCCAAGCAGTCGCGCAGCCGGGCCAAGCACGAGGCGCTGTTGCAGGCGGGCCGCCGCTTGCTGCTCACCCAGGACCTGGGGTCGCTGTCGGTGGCGCAGCTGACCGATGCGGCCGGCATGTCGGTCGGCTCGTTCTACTCGCGCTTCGAAGACAAGGACGCCTGGTTTGCCGAACTGGTGCGCGTCACCGGCGAGCAGGTGCTGCTCGACACGCAGCAGTTGCTGGGCAGCGCGCGCTGGCGCCAAGCCGGCGACGAACGCAAGGTGATGCTGATCCTGCGCCACGTCGCCGGCGTGCATCGCACGCACCGTGGCATCTTTCGCGCCGCGTATTTCGACTTCGCGCACTCCCAGCTGCATTGGCCGCAGTTGCACGCTTATGCGCGCGGCGTCGCCGACGCGGTGCATCAGGCGCTGCACGAGCACATGCCGCAGGTGCCGCCGACGCAGCGCCGGCTGCGCGTGGGGATCGCGCTGCAGATCGTCTTCGGCACGCTGGCCCACGCCGTGCTGCACGACCCCGGGCCGATCGCGCTGGACGACAAGCGTCTGGAAAAGGAGCTGAGCCAGGTGTTCCTGGCCTGCGTGCGCCTGGGCTGAAGGCGTTCAGCCCAGGCGATTCAGCCCAGACGCACCGGCAACTCACTGAAGCCGCGCACGAAGTTCGACAGCAGCCGCTGCGGCGCGCCGGTGACCTCGATGCGCTCGAAGCGCTGCAGCATCTCTTCCCACAGGATCTTCGACTGCAGCTCGGCCAGCCGGTGGCCCACGCAACGGTGGATGCCGAAGCCGAAGCTCAGGTGCTGGCGCGGCCGCGGCCGGTCGATGCCGAAGGCGTCGGCGTTGGCTGTGGCCTGTTCGTCGCGGTTGGCCGACACGGTCCCCATCACCCCCTTGTCGCCGGCAAGGATCTTCTTGCCGCCGAGTTCGGCGTCGCGCAGCGCGGTGCGGCGCATCATCGGCAGCGGCGTTTGCCAGCGGATGATTTCCGGCACCAGGGCGTCGACCAGCGCGGGGTTGGCGCGCAGCTTGGCCACTCGGCGCGGCGGCGCGCTCGTTCCACAGCCGCGTGAAACAGGCGTGCATGCGCGCCAGCTCGGCCAGCCGAGCCTCCTGCGATGCGACGATGTGGTCGAGCTCGGGCACCGAGGTCGACACGTCGGACCCGCCGGTCAACAGCTGGCGCTCGTCGAAAGGGAAGTCGAACAGCGTGGCCAGCATCTGCGTGGTCAGCTCGATCGACACGCGCTTGACCCAGTCGAACTCCTGATGGCGCGGCAGCGCGTCGAGCACCTTGGCGGTGCGCTCGCGGATCGTGCTTTGCATCGATACCGGGTTGTGCGGCGCGACGATCGGGCTGACCGCGCGGCGCTGCTCGTCGTGTGTCGGCGGGTCCATCGCGATGAACATCTGCAGCCGCGGCTCGAGCACCGGCGCGTCACAGACGTGGCAGGTGGCGCACGCGCCGGCGCCGCCGCAGTCGGCGTCGATGCCGGGCACATTGTGGTCGACGGCGGCGCGCATCAACGACACGCCGCCGGCGGCCACCTCGTGGCGCTGGCCATCGTGTTCGAAGAAGATGACGGTGGGCATGCGGGCGCTTCGGGCAATGCGCGCGGTACACCACAGGCAACGCCGCGGCGTGCGCGCTTCGGGGTCGACCCGGCCGCGCCGCAGCCCGCGCCGCCGTCAGCGGCGCGGCTTGTCGCGGCGCAGCAGCCGGCTGAGCAGATCGTGCTGCTGGCGCGCTGCCGGGTGGCTGCGCATCACCATCAGCGCCGAGGTCAGGTACAGCCCGTTCAACAGCCGGCAGGCGCGATCGGTGCTCATGCCGGGCCATGCCGCGATGTCGCGCAGCGAGGCCGCGTCGCGGCGCAGACGCTCGGCCGCCGGGCCCAACGCGCCCGGCGCGAACAGCCGCGCCTCGCGCGACAGCGTCACGCGGTAGGCGGCGTTGCCGGCGATCTCGGCCAGCAGCTCGCTGCGCGGGCCGTTCAACGCCAGGCTCCACAGCATCGGCTTCAGCGGCCGGTAGTGCTCCATGCGGCCGACGCGCTCGTGCATCCAGTGGCCGGGCGGGCGCAGGCCGGGTGCGTCGCACGACAGCACCGACAACGACGTCAGCCCGTCGGGCGTGGCCAGCGCCAGGTCGCGCGGCGAGTGATAGGCCAGTTCGTTCGGAAAGACCGTGATCGGCCAGACCAGGCCGTCGTACTGCAGGCACACCAGCGCCGCCTGGCGGTGGCGCATGCACGCGGCCAGCGTCTCCAGCACGTCGGCGCTTTGGCGCCGTGCGTCCAGATGGCGCAGGTCGGACAGCAGCGTGGTCGGCAGGATCGTGTTTTCGCCGAGCTGCGCGAACACGCTCGAGCCGCGCTCGACGCGCATGCGTTCGTAGGCGCTGATGCGCCACAGCGTGGAGTCGTCGAAGTCGCGCATGCGGGAAGGTGTCCGGGCTCGCCGAGAAGTCCGTGCATTTTGCACGAGCGCCATTGCTTCGGGGGAGCTGTGCCGCGCCTGGACCGCCGCAATTGTGGTAGCCGAACGGTGCTGCGGCACCCGCGGTGCGCAATGCGGATCGGCCCGATGTATCGCGCGCCTCGTGGTGCCGTAAGCTTCGCGCCTGTGTCTCGGGATCCGCGCAGGAGGTGCGCCAGCATGACAGCAATCAAGGACTGCAAGTTGGGGATTGCGCCGGCCGGCGGCTTGTCGCAGGTGCGCGGCGACCCCGACGCGCCGCTGTCCGAGCAAAGCATCCCGGCGCTGCTGGCCGACACCGTGGCGCGTTTCGGATCGCGCCCGGCCGTGATGTTCCGCGAGCAGGCCATCGCCTGGAGCTGGCGCGAGTTCGCCGCCGAGGTCGACGCCTTGGCGGCCGGGCTGCTGACGCTGGGGCTGCAGCGCGGCGAGCGCCTGGGCATCTGGTCGCCCAATCGCGCCGAGTGGCTGGTCACGCAGTTCGCCACCGCGCGCATCGGCGTGATCCTGGTCAACATCAACCCGGCCTACAGGCTGGCCGAGCTGGAGTACGCGCTGAACGTGTCGGGCTGCCGCGCCATCGTCAGCGCCGAGCGGCTGAAGAGCTCGATGTACCTGCAGATGCTGCAGACGCTGGCGCCGGAGCTGGCGCACAGCGCGCCCGGCGCGTTGCAGGCGGCCAAGCTGCCGGCGCTGCAGTGGGTGATCCGCATGGGCGGCGAAGCCACGCCCGGCATGCTGAACTACGACACCTTGCTGCAGCGCGGGCGCGCCGCGCTGGACGTGCGGCAGCTCGACGCGCTGAGCGCGCAGTTGAGTTGCTTCGATGCGATCAACATCCAGTTCACCAGCGGCACCACCGGCAACCCCAAGGGCGCGACGCTGACGCACCACAACGTGCTCAACAACGCGCGTTTCATCGCCCAGGCGATGCATTTCAGCGAAACCGACTCGCTGTGCATCCCGGTGCCGCTGTACCACTGCTTCGGCATGGTGCTGGCGGTGCTGGCCTGCGTGAGCCGCGGCGCGCGCATGGTGTTCCCGGGTGAATCCTTCGAGCCGCTGGCCACGCTGCAGGCGGTGGCCGAGGAGCGCTGCACCGCGTTGCATGGCGTGCCGACGATGTTCATCGCCGAACTCGACCACCCGCGCTTCGCCGAATTCGACCTGAGCTGCTTGCGCACCGGCATCATGGCCGGCTCGCCGTGCCCGATCGAAACCATGAAGCGCGTGGTCGCGCAGATGCACATGAGCGAGATCACCATCGCCTACGGCATGACCGAGACCTCGCCGGTGTCGTTCCAGAGCAGCGCGGCCGATCCACTGCAGCGGCGCGTGTCCACCGTCGGCCGCATCCAGCCTAGGCTCGAAGCCAAGGTGGTCGACACCGCCACCGGCCAAGTGCTGCCGGTGGGCGAGAAGGGCGAACTGCTGGTGCGCGGCTATTCGGTGATGCAAGGCTACTGGGGTGATGCGGCACGCACCGCCGAGGCGGTGCAGGAAGGCTGGATGCATACCGGCGACCTGGCAACCCTCGACGCCGAGGGTTACTGCAACATCGTCGGCCGCGCCAAGGACATGCTGATCCGCGGCGGCGAGAACGTGTACCCGCGCGAGATCGAGGAGTTCCTGTTTCGCCACCCCAAGGTGCAGTCGGTGCAGGTGTTCGGCGTGCCCGATGCCAAGTACGGCGAGGAGGTGTGCGCCTGGATCACGCTCAAGCCCGGTGAGCAATGCACCGAGCAGGAGATCCGCGACTTCTGCCGCGACCAGATCGCGCACTACAAGGTGCCGCGCTACATCCGCTTCGTGAACGAGATGCCGATGACCATCACCGGCAAGATCCAGAAGTTCGTGATGCGCGACAAAATGATCGAGGAACTCGGTCTGTCCGTCGCGCAATCCGCTTGAACCCGGAGCCCCGACCATGAGCACGTTGACCACCGGCCTGAGCTTCGCGTTGGGCGAGACCATCGACATGCTGCGCGACAGCGTGCAGACCTTCGCCGCCGAACAGATCGCGCCGCGCGCCGATGCGATCGACCGCGACAACCAGTTTCCGCCCGAGCTGTGGAAGCAGCTGGGCGAACTGGGGCTGCACGGCATGACGGTGAGCGAGGACTACGGCGGCACGCAGCTGGGCTACCTGGCGCACATCGTCGCGCTGGAGGAGGTGTCGCGCGCCTCGGCCGCGGTGGGCCTGAGCTACGGCGCGCATTCCAACCTGTGCGTGAACCAGCTCCACCGCAACGGCAACGCGGCGCAGAAGGCCAAGTACCTGCCCAAGCTGGTGTCGGGCGAGCACGTCGGCGCGCTGGCGATGAGCGAGCCCAATGCCGGCTCCGACGTGGTCAGCATGAAGCTGCGCGCCGACCTGAAGGGCGACCGCTACGTGCTCAACGGAGCCAAGATGTGGATCACCAACGGCGGCGACGCCGACACCTTGGTGATCTATGCCAAGACCGACGTCAATGCCGGCCCCGGCGGCCTGACGGCCTTCATCGTCGAGAAGGGCTTCAAGGGTCTGAGCTGCGGTGCCAAGCTCGACAAGCTGGGCATGCGCGGCAGCAACACCTGGCCGCTGTTCTTCGACGACTGCGAGGTGCCGGCCGAAAACGTGCTGGGCGGCGAAGGCAAGGGCGTCAAGGTGCTGATGAGCGGCCTGGACTACGAGCGCGCGGTGCTGTCCGGCGGGCCGCTGGGCATCATGGCGGCGTGCATGGACGTGGTGCTGCCCTATGTGCATGAGCGCAAGCAGTTCGGCCAGAGCATCGGCGAGTTCCAGCTGATGCAGGGCAAGCTGGCCGACATGTACAGCACCTGGTCGGCCTGCCGCGCCTATGTCTACGCGGTCGGCCAGGCCTGCGACCGCGGCGACCATGCACGCAGCCTGCGCAAGGACGCCGCCGGTGCCATTCTGTATTCCGCCGAGAAGGCGACCTGGATGGCCGGCGAGGCGATCCAGGCGCTGGGCGGCAACGGCTACATCAACGAGTTTCCCGCCGGCCGGCTGTGGCGCGACGCCAAGCTCTATGAAATCGGGGCGGGGACGTCCGAGATCCGCAGAATGCTGATCGGGCGCGAGCTTTATTCGGAGTCGATGTGACCATGTGCAGCCTGGACGGCCTGTTTGCCAACAACCGCGCCTGGGCCAACCAGCGTGTGGCCGAGGACCCGGAGTACTTCACGCGCCTGGTCAAGCTGCAGGTGCCGAAATACCTGTGGATCGGCTGCTCCGACAGCCGCGTGCCGGCCAACGAGATCCTCGGCCTGGCGCCGGGCGAGGTCTTCGTGCACCGCAACGTCGCCAATCTGGTGGTGCACTCCGACTTGAACTGCCTGTCGGTGCTGCAGTACGCGGTGGACGTGCTGAAGGTCGAGCACATCATGGTGGTCGGCCATTACGGCTGCGGCGGCGTGCAGGCGGTGGCCGAGCGGCGCAGCGTCGGCCTGGCCGACAACTGGCTGCGCCACGTGGCCGACATCGCCTTCAAGCATATGGAGCGCCTGGACCGTCATGGCGACAAGGCCGAGCTCGGCCGCCGCCTGGTGGAGCTGAACGTGGTCGAGCAGGTGGCCAACGTGTGCCGCAGCACGATCCTGCGCGAGGCCTGGTTCCGTGGCCAGCCGGTGCAGGTGCACGGCATGGTCTACGGCCTGGACGACGGGCTGCTGCGCCGCCTGGGCGTCAGCGTCGACGGCTCGCAGAACTGGGAAGAGCGGCATGAGGCGTCGATCCGCACGCTCATGCCAATGAACGAGGCGGGATGAGCATGCACGCGCTGAAAAGCCAGATCGATACACGCTCCGAAGAGTTCCGCGGCAACGCCGCACGCATGCGCGAGCTGGTCGCCGACCTGCGCGCCAAGGCCGAGCTGATGCTGCAAGGCGGCGGTGCGCAGGCACGCGCGCGCCACGAAGCGCGCGGCAAGCTGCTGCCGCGCGACCGCGTCGCGCATCTGCTCGACCCCGGCACGCCCTTTCTCGAGGTCGGCCAGCTTGCGGCGCTGGGCATGTACGACGACGAAGCGCCTTCGGCCGGCATCGTCACTGGCATCGGCAGCGTGATGGGGCGCGAATGCATGATCGTGGCCAACGACGCCACGGTGAAGGGCGGCACCTATTACCCGTTGACGGTGAAGAAACACCTGCGCGCGCAGGAGATCGCGCTGCAGAACCACCTGCCGTGCATCTACCTGGTGGATTCCGGCGGCGCCTTCCTGCCGCGGCAGGACGAGGTCTTCCCCGACCGCGACCACTTCGGCCGCATCTTCTTCAACCAGGCCAACATGTCGGCCGAGGGCATCCCGCAGATCGCGGTGGTGATGGGCTCGTGCACCGCCGGCGGCGCCTACGTGCCGGCGATGAGCGACGAGACCGTGATCGTGCGCAACCAGGGCACCATCTTCCTCGGCGGCCCGCCGCTGGTGAAGGCGGCCACCGGCGAGGAAGTCAGCGCGGAAGACCTGGGCGGCGGCGACGTGCACACCCGGCTGTCGGGCGTGGCCGACCACCTGGCCGAAAACGACAACCATGCGCTGTTCATCGCGCGGCGCATCGTCGCCAGCTTCAACCGCGCCAGGCCGCGCACGGTGACGCTCGAGCCGGTCGAAGAGCCGCTGTACGACCCGCAGGAGCTGTACGGCATCATCCCGGCCGACACGCGCAAGCCCTACGACGTGCGCGAGGTCATTGCGCGCATCGTCGACGGCTCGCGCTTCGACGAGTTCAAGTCGCGCTATGGCACCACGCTGATCACCGGCTTCGCGCGGCTGCACGGCATGCCGCTGGGCATCATCGCCAACAACGGCATCCTGTTCGGCGAAAGCGCGCAAAAGGGCGCGCACTTCATCGAGCTGTGTGCTCAACGGGGCGTGCCGCTGCTGTTCATGCAGAACATCACCGGCTTCATGGTCGGGCGCAAGTACGAAAACGCCGGCATCGCCAAGGACGGCGCCAAGATGGTCACCGCGGTGGCCACCGCGCAGGTGCCCAAGCTGACGCTGATCCTCGGCGGCAGCTTCGGCGCCGGCAACTACGGCATGTGCGGCCGCGCCTATTCGCCGCGCTTCCTGTGGATGTGGCCGAACGCGCGCATCAGCGTGATGGGCGGCGAGCAGGCCGCCAGCGTGCTGTCGACGGTGCGGCGCGACGCGATCGAAGCCAAGGGCGGCCAATGGTCGGCCGAAGAAGAGGCCGCTTTCAGGCAGCCGCTGCTCGACCAGTACGAGCACCAGGGCCACCCGTACTACGCCAGCGCACGGCTATGGGACGACGGCGTGCTCGATCCGGCGCAGACTCGGCGCTTGCTGGGCCTGTCGCTGGCAGCGACGCTGAATGCGCCGATCCAGCCGACCCGCTTCGGCCTGTTCCGCATGTAGTGTACGATGTGCGCAACGTCTGACACTCATACACATCATGCGCACCAACATCGATATCGAAGACGACTTGATGGCGCAGGCCATGAAGGCCGGCCCGTTCAAGACCAAGAAGGACGCGGTCGAGGCCGGGTTGCGCTTGTTGGCGCGGCAGGCGGCTTACCGTGAAATCCTCAAGTGGCGCGGCAAGCTCCAGTGGCAAGGCGACGACCAGGCCGACTGGACGCGGCCTGCCGCTGGCCACGCGCTCACGGTCAACGAGCCCGACACGCCGCAGCCTGCCGATCGCGGGAGGCGCCGTGCTGGTCGTTGACTCGTCGGTCTGGATCGACTTCTTCAACGGCGCCGACGAGCCGGCGGCCGAATTGCTGGCGCAACTGCTCGACCACGGCGAGGTGCGCCTCGTCGTGCCGGACCTGGTGCTGTTCGAGGTGCTGCGCGGCTTCAGGTTGGAGAGCGACCTGCGCACCGCGCGCCAGCTGATGGGCGGGCTCGAGGTCGAAGCCTCGCTCGATCCCGATCTGGCGCTGGCGGCGGCCGAGCACTATCGCAGCTTGCGTGGCCGTGGCCACACGGTGCGCAGCGCCGTCGACGTGCTGGTGGCGAGCTTTTGCATCGAGCACGACTACGCGTTGCTGCACGACGACCGCGACTTCGATGCCTTCGAACTGCATCGCGGGCTGCGCGTGTGGCGGCATTGAGGGATAGACCACACAGGCGATTTCGCCCCGATGGAGGCAACCGATGTTTAGCAAGATCCTGATCGCCAATCGGGGCGAGATCGCCTGCCGCGTCATCAAGACCGCGCGGCGCATGGGCATCGCCACGGTCGCGGTGTACTCCGAGGCCGACGCCAATGCGCGCCATGTGCGCATGGCCGACGAGGCGGTGCTGATCGGCCCGCCCGCGGCCAGCGAGTCCTACCTGCGCGCCGAGCGCATCCTCGAGGCCGCCCAGGCCAGCGGTGCGCAGGCGGTGCATCCGGGTTACGGTTTCCTGTCCGAAAACGACGGTTTCGCCGACGCCTGCGCCGCGGCCGGCATCGTCTTCATCGGCCCGCCGGCTTCGGCCATCCGCGCGATGGGCAGCAAGTCGGCGGCCAAGGCGCTGATGGCCAAGGCCGGCGTGCCGCTGACACCCGGCTACCACGGCGACAACCAGGATCCGGCCTTCCTCGAGGCGCAAGCGCGCGACATCGGCTTTCCGGTGCTGATCAAGGCCAGCGCCGGCGGCGGTGGCAAGGGCATGCGCCGCGTCGACCGGGCCGAGGACTTCGCCGCCGCGCTGGCCTCGTGCCAGCGCGAGGCCAAGAACGCCTTCGGCGACGACCACGTGCTGGTCGAAAAATACGTGCTGCAGCCGCGGCACATCGAGATCCAGGTCTTCGGCGATACGCACGGCAGCTGCGTGTATCTGTTCGAGCGCGACTGCTCGGTGCAGCGCCGCCACCAGAAGGTGCTGGAAGAAGCCCCGGCGCCGGGCATGACACGCGAGCGCCGCGCCGCGATGGGCCAGGCCGCGGTCGACGCCGCCAAGGCGGTGGGCTATGTCGGCGCCGGCACGGTGGAATTCATCGCCAACCCGGACGGCAGTTTTTACTTCATGGAGATGAATACGCGGCTGCAGGTCGAGCATCCGGTGACCGAGATGATCACCGGGCTCGATCTGGTGGAGTGGCAGCTGCGCGTGGCCGTCGGCGAGCCGCTGCCGCTGCGCCAGGACCAGCTGACGATCGATGGCCATGCGATCGAGGCACGCATCTACGCCGAGGATCCCGACAAGGGCTTCCTGCCGTCCACCGGCAAGCTGCTGCACCTGTCGCCGCCGGCCGAGACCGAGCACGTGCGCGTCGATACCGGGGTCGAGCAGGGTGATGCGATCACGCCGCACTACGACCCGATGATCGCCAAGCTGATCGTGTGGGACGCCACGCGCGAAGCCGCGCTGGCGCGCATGCGTCAGGCACTGGCGCACTACCGCGTGGTCGGCGTGGCCAACAACGTCGAGTTCCTGTCGCGCCTGGTGGCGGTGCCGTCCTTCGCCCATGCCGAGCTGGACACCGCGCTGATCGAGCGCGAACAGGCCAACCTGTTCCCGGCCGCGGCGCCGGTGCCCGACGAGGTCTGGCTGCTGGCCGCGTTGGCCGAACTGCAGCGCGAGGCCGCCGCCGCGCGGCAGGCGGCCGACCGCGATTCGCCGTGGCGCATGCTCGACGGCTGGCGGCTCAACGGCCGCGCCACGCGCAGCCTGAGCCTGCGCCACGGCGACGTGCTGCGCGAGGTGACGGTGCAGGTCGCCCCCGGCGGGCATGAACTCGGCCTGGACGGGCGCACCGTCTTCGCGCGCGGCACGGCTGGGCCCAACAGCCTGCTGCATGCCCAACTGGGCGAGCGCCGCGTGCACGCCACGGTGGTGATCAGCGGCGAACGCCGCCATGTGTTCTTCGAGGGCCGCTCGTGGCCGCTGGCGCTGGTCGACACGCTGAACGTCGGCGGCGCCGGCGAGGACGTGGAAGGCGGGCTGAAGGCGCCGATGCCGGGCAAGGTGATCGCGCTGATCGCACAGGTCGGCGCCAAGGTCGACAAGGGCGCGCCGCTGCTGGTGCTCGAGGCGATGAAGATGGAGCACACCATCCACGCCCCCAAGGCGGGCACGCTCAAGGCCTTCCGCTATGCGGTGGGCGACCAGGTGGTCGACGGCGTCGACCTGGTCGATTTCGAGGCCGCCGCATGAAGGTGCGCATCGTCGAGATGGGCCCGCGCGACGGGCTGCAAAACGAGCAGCAGCTGGTGCCGCTGGCCATCAAGCTGGAGCTGATCGAGCGTCTGGCCGCGGCGGGCCTGCGCGAGATCGAGGCCACCTCTTTCGTGTCGCCGAAGTGGGTGCCGCAGATGGCCGACCACGCCGAGCTGATGCGCTCGCTGCGGCGCCACCCGGGCGTGGACTACCCGGTGCTGACGCCCAACCTGCAGGGCTTCGAGGCCGCACTGGCCGCCGGGGCCGACCATGTGGCGGTGTTCGCCGCGGCCTCCGAGGCCTTCTCGAAGAAGAACATCAACTGCAGCATCGCCGAGTCGATCACGCGTTTCCTGCCGGTGATGACGGCGGCGCGTGCCGCCGGCGTCAAGGTGCGCGGCTACGTGTCCTGCGTCATCGGCTGCCCCTACGAAGGCGCGGTGGCGCCGGCCAAGGTGGCCGAGGTGGCGCAGCGGCTGGCCGACATCGGCTGCCACGAGGTGTCGCTGGGCGACACCATCGGCGTGGGCACGCCGGCGTCGGTGCAACGCATGCTCGAGGCGGTGGCGGCAAAGTTGCCGCTGCAGCAACTGGCCGGCCACTACCACGACACCTACGGCATGGCGGTGGCCAACGTCTACGCGTCGTACCGGTTCGGGCTGCGCGCGTTCGACGCCTCGGTCGGCGGCCTCGGCGGCTGCCCTTATGCCAAGGGCGCCACCGGCAACGTCGCCACCGAAGACGTGGTCTACCTGCTGCACGGGCTGGGCGCCGACACCGGCATCGAGCTGGACGCGCTGGTCGATGTGGCGGGCTGGATCAGCGCGCAACTGGGGCGCGAGCCGGCGTCGCGCGTGGCGCGTGCCGTGGCGGCCAAGCGCAGCGGGGGCCGGCCATGATCGTGCTGTACCACTGCGCCAACGCGCGCTCGTTTCGTGCGCTGTGGATGCTCGAGGAGCTGGGCCTGCCGTGCGAGCTGCGCATGCTGCCGTTCCCGCCGCGCGTGCTGCAGAAGGACTACCTCGACACCAACCCGCTGGGCACGATTCCGCTGTTTCTCGATGGCGCGTCGCGCCTGACCGAATCGGCGGCCATTTGCCAGTACCTGGCCGTGAAGCATTCGCCGCGCGCATTGAACGTCGAACCCGACGAGCCGGGCTTCGCCGACTATCTGAACTTCCTGCATTTCGGCGAGGCCACGCTGACCTTCCCGCAGACGCTGCTGCTGCGCTACGGCCAGTTCGAGCCGCCCGAGCGGCGCCAGCCGCAGGTGGTGGACGACTACGGCAAGTGGTTCCTGGCGCGGCTGCGCACGCTGCAACCGCGGCTCGAGGCAGCGCCCTACCTGGCGGCGGGGCGCTTCACGGCCGCCGACGTGTCGGTGGGCTACGCGCTGCTGTTGGCCGGCATCCTGAAGCTGTCGGCGCGGTTCACGCCGGCTGTCGCCGAGTACTGGCAGCGGCTGCAGCAGCGCCAGGGCTTGCAGCGTGCGCTGCAGCGCCAGGAGCAGGCCGCGCGCGAGCAGGGGGTGGCGGCGGCGCCGCTCGGCGGCGGCTAGTTTGCCCTTTGCTGGCGCACCGCCGCGCCGAGCTCAAGCACCGCCATCGCGTAGTAGCTCGACCAGTTGTAGCGCGTCAGCACGTAGAAGTTTTGCGTGCCGGCCACGTAGCTGGGCGCGCCGGTGCCGTTCTGCAGTTCCACCAGCGCCAGCAGGCCCTCGTAGCGGCGTGCGGCGCCACCGAGTTCGGCACCCAGCTCGGCCATCTGCGCGGCGCTGAAGCTGGGCACGATGTCCGGCGCCAGCAGGGTGGCGCGTGCGCGCGTGTCCACCGGTACCGCGACTTCGAAGGTGACCGGCATGCCGCGCTGCCAGCCGTGCGCGGCCAGGAAGTGGGCCACGCTGCCGATCACGTCGGCGGCGCTGGCGGTCAGGTCGATGCGGCCGTCGCCGTCGAAGTCGACCGCGTAGCGGTTGAAGCTGCTGGGCATGAACTGCGGCAGCCCCATCGCACCGGCGAACGAACCCTTGGGCTGCGCCGGCTCGAGCCCCTCGCGCCGGCTCATCACCAGGAACTCTTCCAGCTCGCCGCGGAAGAAGGCGCTGCGGTCGCTGCGCCCTGGAGGAAAGTCGAAGGCCAGCGTGGCCAGCACGTCCAGCACGCGGAAGTTGCCGGTGATGCGGCCGTAGAAGGTCTCGACGCCGACGATGCCCACGACGATCTCGGCCGGCACGCCGTAACGTTGTTCGGCACGCTCGAGCCAGCCCGCGTTGTCCTGCCAGAAGCGCGCGCCGGCCATCACGCGCTGCGCTTCGACGAAGCGGTCGCGGTAGGCGGCCCAGTTCTTCGCCGTGCCGGCTGGCGGCGGCATCATCAGCCGCTGCGCCGTGGGCTGACGCCGCGCCTGCGCCAGCTGCGCCAGCACCCACTCGGCCGGCAGTTGGCGGCGTTCGGCCACTTCGGCGGCGAAGTCGCGCACGTCCTGGCGCGTGGCATACGCGGCCGCGTCGTCCGGCGCGGCCGACTCGCGCGCCTTGGTCTTCGGGGCCGCAGCACACCCGAGCTGGGCCACGCTCAGCACGATCGCCAGCAGCAGCCGGTGCGCAACTTTTTGCATCGGCGGATTATCGGCGCGCGGCCTGCGCCGCGGCCGCGGCGAAGCGCCGCCACCAGCCGCGGTCGATGCCGCTGCGACCGGGCCGGGCGTAGCGCGCGCGGTCCAGCGCCTCGAGCTGCAGCGCCAACGCTTCGCCGGCGGCGCCGAGCTGCTCGCGCACGCGCCGCGCGCGGGTGCGCGGCGGCTCATGCGGCTGCACCACCACCCGCAGCCGGGCCAACTGGCGCTGCACGCGCTGCTGCAGCCGCTGCCACGGATCCTGCCGATGCCGGTCCCACAGCGCCCAGCCGGCCGCACCCAGGCTTGCGGCGCACAGCAGGGCCACCAAGGCGTAGGCCAGGTCGTGCCAGCTCGGCGCGTCCACGCCCAGGCTTTCCAGCAGGCTGAACTGCTGCGCGCGCGAGTAGTTCATCACCCACTGGTTCCAGCGGTTGTTGGTGGCTTCCAGCAGCGTGCGCAGCCTGGCCAGCAGTTGCGGGTCGACGCTGGCGATGGCGCCTTCGACCAGACCCGGCCGCGGCACCGGACCGGTGCCGCGCACGACGCGCTGCGGCGACACGGCGGCGGTCGGGTCGCTGCGCACCCAGCCTTCGCCTTCCTGCCAGTATTCGACCCAGGCATGGGCATTGCTCTGGCGCACGATGTGCCAGCCGTCCACCGGCGCCGGGTCGGCCCCCATGTAGCCGGTGACCACGCGCGCGGGCACCTGCATCGCGCGCAGCATCACCACCATGCCGGCCGCGAAGTGCTCGCAAAAGCCCAGCTTGCGGTCGAACCAGAAGTCGTCGACCGCATGGGCGCCGGGGTAGGCGCCGGGCTCGAGCGTGTAGCTGAAACCGCCGGCGCGCAGATGCTCGAGCAGCGCCGCCGCCAGGGTGCGCGCGTCGGCCTGCGCCAGCTCGGGCTTGGCGCGCAGCTCGGCCGCCCAGGCCAGCGAGCGCGGGTTGAATCGCGGCGGCAGCATCAGGTTTTCGTGCAGCGCTGGGGTCGGCTGCCGCGGCCCGTGACGGTGCAACAGCCACGCCGCCGCCTCGAAGCGCAGCCGCTCGGCCACCGGCCGGTCGGTCTGCCATTGCAGGTCGCTGCGTTGCCAGCTGTGCAGGCCTTCGATCACCGGCGCGGCATCGGCGCGCTCGGGCGTCAGCTCCAGCAGCGGCAGCAGCGGCAGCCGGCTCGGCTCGAGCGTCATCTGGTAGCGCAGCGGCTGGCCGAGCAGTTGCACCGGCGCGCGCGGTGCCGGCACGGACGTGGCGCCGCCGAGCTGGCGTGTCCACTCGCGCCCGTCGAAGCGCGACAGCACCGGGCCGCGGAAGTACATCGCCTCGGGCGGCGGTGCGCGGCCGTCGAAGCGGATGCGAAAGGCGATGCTGTCGTCGTTGGCGATCTCGGCCATCGCGCCCATGCGCATCGAGCCCGACAGCCCGGTCTTGCCCGATGCATCCTGCGGCACCCCCCACAGCGGGCCGATGCGCGGGAACAGCAGGAACAACGCCACCATCAGCGGCGCGCCCAGCAGCGCCGCGCGCGCGGCCACCGCGCCGGCCCGAAGCAGCGGCGGCTTGCCTACCGGCATGTGCGCCAGCACCAGCGCCGTCATCAGGCCCCACACCGACAGCAGCATCGCCGCGGCGGTGGCAAGCGACTGCGAATACAGGAAGTGGGTCAACACCAGGAAGAAGCCGAGGAAGAACACCACCATCGCGTCGCGGCGCGCGCGCAGCTCGAGCGTCTTCAGCGCCATCAGCACCACCAGCATCGTGACGCCGGCCTGCTTGCCCAGCAGCGTGCTCTCGGTCCACAGCGTCAGCGCCACCGCCACCGCGAGCACGCCGATCACCGCCCAGCGGCTGGGCAGCGGTGCGTGGCTCAACGCCAGGTGCGCACGCCAGAACAGCATCAGCGCGGTCAGCGCGATGCACCACGCCGGCAAGTGGCTCAGGTGCGGCAGCAGCGTCCAGCCGATCACCGCGAGCTGGAACAGCGTGTCGCGGCTGTCGCGCGGCAGGTGGCGCCAGCGCGCGGGCAACACGCGCTGCGGCGTGAAACTCAGCGCCACAGCGCCAACTCGCGCAGCAAGCGGCGCTGGTGCGCATCGCCGCGGTCGGCCGCGATGCTGCGCCCGGGCAGGCGCAAGCCGTAGCGGCGCCCGTCACGCTCGGCCGCCAGCACCCATTCGGCCAGGCGCGACAGCCGCGCTTCGACATCGCCGGCTGCTGCGGTCGCCGGCCATTCGAGCCACAGCTCGCGGCGGGTTTCGGCGGTGGTGTCGCGGCTGACCAGTGGGCCGCCGCGCGCGACCTTCTTCCAGGCGATCTGGCGCAGCGCATCGCCGCGCCGCCAAGTGCGCACGCCGTCGATTTCGCCGCCCGGGCCCTGACGCGGCAGCGAGGGTCCGCCGCCGCTGCCGCTCGCGCTCGGCAACGGCGGGGCGCCGGCTTCGTGCCGCGGGTAGGCCAGCAGCTGCCCGGCCGGCCTCCAGTGCGTCCAGGCGCTGAACAAGCCGAACGGAAATCGCGTTTCGACCAGCAGCGCAGGCAACGCATGCCAGCCGCGCGTGCGCGGCACGAAGCTCAGCGCGGCGCTGGCCTGCCCGAGCGCGGGCACGTCGCACCAAGCCGGGTGCGGCGCGCGGCGCCGAGCGTGCAGCCGCAGTCCGATGCCGTGGCGTGCGCGCCCGGGGTTGGACACCACCACTTCGAGCCGCGCCGGCTCGCCGGCGAAGACCGGCGGCGGCGGGCGCAGGCGCAGCGTCAGGCCGCGCAGCGTGGCGTGCGTGGTGTGGATCGACACCGCGGCGGCGCCGGCGAGCAGGAAGGTCAGCACGTAGCCGAGGTTGAGCTGGTAGTTGATGGCCGAGGCCAGCATCACCAGCAGCGTCAGCGCGAACACCCAGCCGCCGCGCGTGGGCAGGATGTAGATGTTGTGCTGCCCCAGCGTCCAGGTGTCGCTGACCGGGTGGCGCGCCAGCCACCAGGACTGCCAGCGCGCGCGCAGGCCGGCCCAGCCGCGCGCCGGGCGGCGCCGCCGCCGATCCGGCCGCGCCGCCGCCGCAGGAGCACTGCCGCTGCGCCAGCGCCGTGCCGGTGCGCGCACGGCCGCAGCCCGGTGCGGCGCAGTCAAGGCAGCGGCGTGGCCTCGACCATCGAGCGCACCTGCTCGATGGCGCCGCGCCCCGCGTCGGCCAGCGGCTGCAGCCGGTGCGCGATGGCCTGCGGCAGGATGGCCTGGATGTCGTCGGGTGCGACGTAGTCGCGCTGCGCCATCAGCGCGTGCGCCTTGGCCACGCGCAGCAGCGCGATGCCGGCGCGCGGGCTCAGACCTTCGATGAACCACTGGCCCGAGCGCGTGGCGGCGATCAGCGCCTGCAGATAGTCGAGCAGCGCGTCGGAGGCGACCACCTCGCGCACCGCCTGCTGCGCGGCCTGAAGCTCGGCGGGGTTCATCACCGCCGGAAGCCGCGTGATGGCCTCGCGCCGGTCCGCGCCGACCAGCAGCGCGCGTTCTGCGGCGCGGTCCGGGTAGCCCAGCGTGATGCGCAGCAAGAAGCGGTCGAGCTGCGATTCGGGCAGCGGATAGGTGCCGAGCTGATCGCTGGGGTTCTGCGTGGCGATGACGAAGAAGGGCTTGGGCAGCGAGCGGGTTTCGTTCTCGACCGAGACCTGGTGTTCTTCCATCGCTTCGAGCAGCGCGCTTTGCGTCTTCGGGCCGGCGCGGTTGATCTCGTCGGCCAGCAGCACCTGCGCGAACACCGGGCCGGGGTGGAAGACGAAGGCCTCCTTGCTGCGCTCGAACACGCTGACGCCGACCAGGTCCGACGGCATCAGGTCGGCGGTGAACTGCACGCGCGAGAACTTCAGCCCCAGGCACACCGCCAGGGTGTGCGCCAGCGTGGTCTTGCCCACGCCGGGCACGTCCTCGATCAGCAGATGCCCGCCGGCCAGCAGGCAGGCCACGCAGTCCTCGATCTGTGCGCGCTTGCCGACGATGACGCTGCCGATCTGGTCGACGAGACGCGAAATGCGCCGCGCTACACTGGAATCCATCGGCCGCACCTTAACCCGAAACGCCACGCCGCACCGCCATGAGCACCGCCTACTACGCTCCGCCGCAGTGCCGTTTGCACGATATGGGCAAAGGGCACCCCGAATGCCCGCAGCGCCTGGACGCGATCGGCGACCAGCTGCGCGCCACCGGGCTGGACATCGCGCTGGAGTTCCGCGATGCGCCGCAGGCCACGCTGGAACAGCTGGGCCGCGCCCACGCCAGCGGTTATGTGCTGGAGATCCTGGACCTGATGCAGCGCGCGCGCGACGCCGGCGAGCCGCGCGCGGTCGACCCCGACACCACGGTGGGTGGCGGCACGCTGCAAGCCGCGCTGTATGCGGCCGGTGCCGCGGTGGCGGCCACCGACGAGGTGCTGTCGGGCCGCGCCAGCAATGCCTTTTGCGCGGTGCGCCCGCCCGGCCACCATGCCACGCGCGACAAGGCGATGGGCTTTTGTTTCTTCAACAACGTGGCGGTGGCCGCGCGCCATGCGTTGGACGTGCACGGCCTGCAGCGCGTGGCGATCATCGATTTCGACGTGCACCACGGCAACGGCACCGAGGACATCATCGCGGGCGACGAGCGTGTGCTGATGGTCAGCTTCTTCCAGCACCCGCTGTACCCGTTCAGCGGCGGCACGCCGTTGGGCACGAACATGCTGAACCTGCCGGTGCCGGCCTACACGCGCGGGCCGGCCATCCGCGAGCTGATCGAGATGATGTGGATGCCGCGGCTCGAGGAGTTCAAGCCGCAGATGGTCTTCGTCTCGGCCGGCTTCGACGCGCATCGCGAGGACGAGCTCGGCCAGCTCGGGCTGATCGAGGCCGACTACGAGTGGATCACCGCGCGCCTGGTGGCGCTGGCCGAGCGCCACGCCCAGGGGCGCATCGTGTCGTGCCTGGAAGGCGGCTACAGCCTGAGCGCGCTGGCGCGCAGCGTGGCCGCGCACCTGCGCGTGCTGGCCGACATGTAGTCCGGCCGCGCCACGCCGATGCAGGATCTGCAAGCGCTGCGGCGCGCGTTCGCCGAACTGACGCCGTACGGCGCGCTGCTCGAAGTGGCGATGCTGGTCGCCTCGCTGAGCATCGCCTATGCGCTGGTGTGGCTGCTGCGCGGCGCGCGGCGCGGCGAGGTGCGCAGCATCTGGTTCGGCGCGCGGCTGTACGACGGCGTGCTGTTCCCGCTGGCCGCGCTGCTGGCCGGCGTGATGCTGCGCTGGGCGCTCAAGGAAGTGCTGCCGGTGGGCTTGCTGCGCCTGGCGGTGCCGATCCTGACCGCGCTGGCGGTGATCCGCATCAGCGTGCAGGTGCTGCGCACCGCGTTCCCGCACTCGACGCTGGTGCGCCGGCTCGAGCGCAACGTGTCGTGGCTGGTCTGGCTGGGCCTCGCGCTGTGGCTCACCGGTGCGCTGCCTTTCGTGATGGACGAGATGGAGGAGGTGCAGTGGCGCGTCGGCGGCACGCGCATCACCTTGCTGATGGTGGTGCAGGGCGCTTTGAGCGCCGGTGCGGTGATGCTGCTGGTGCTGTGGCTGTCGGCGACCATCGAGGCGCAGATGCTCAAGGGCGCCGTGGGCGGCAGCCTGTCGGCGCGCAAGATCGCGGCCAACGCCACGCGCGCGCTGCTGCTGACGATCGGCGTGCTGTTCGCGCTGACCACGGTGGGCATCCCGGTCAGCGCGTTGTCGGTGGTGGGCGGCGCCATCGGCGTGGGCATCGGGTTGGGCCTGCAGAAGCTGGCGGCCAACTACGTCAGCGGCTTCGTCATCCTGGCCGAGGGTTCGCTGCGCATCGGCGACCTGGTGCGCGTGGACAACTTCGAGGGCCACATCACCGACATCAAGACGCGCTACACGGTGATCCGCGCGCTCAACGGCCGCGAATCGATCGTGCCCAACGAGATGATGACCACGCAGCGTGTGGAAAACCTGTCGCTGGCCGACCCCAACGTGCTGCTCAGCACCTCCGTGCAGGTGGCCTATGGCACCGATCTGGACCTGCTGATACCCGAACTGGTCGATCTGATGCAGCGTGTGCCGCGTGTGCTGTCCAACCCCGGCCCGGGCGTGTCGCTGTCGGCCTTCGCCGCCGACGGCCTGGAGCTGACGCTGTCGTTCTGGATTGCCGATGCGCAAAACGGTCAGGGCAACGTGCGTTCGGCGGTGAATCTGGCGGTGCTGCATTCGCTGAACAGCCGCGGCATCGATATCCCTTTCCCGCAGCGCGTGTACCACATGCTGCCGGCCGAGTCCGCGCCGCCCGTGCCCGACGCCGCCGGCATGCGCTGACCGGCGCGCCGCATCACGCAGGAGCCCACTGCCATGCCGCTCGCGTTGTACGGCCATCCGCTGTCGTCCTACACGCAAAAGGTGCTGATCGCGCTGTACGAGAACGGCACGCCGTTCGAGATGCGCTGCGTCAGCCCCGACCATGCGCAGCACACCGCCGACTGGCTGCAGCGCTGGCCGCTGCACAAGTTCCCGCTGCTGCTCGACGGCGAGCGCGGCATCGGCGAGTCGAGCATCATCATCGAGTACCTGCAGCTGGTGCACGCCGGGCCGGTGCGCTGGCTGCCGGCCGACCCGTTGGCGGCGCTGGACGTGCGGCTGCTCGACCGCTTCTTCGACCTGCACGTGATGAGCCCGGTGCAGCACGCCGTCGACGCCGCGCTGAGCGGCGATGCGGCGCGCCGCCAGGAAGGGCTCGCCGCCGCGGCCGCGCGGCTCGAACGCGCCTACGGCTGGATCGAGCGCCAGCTGCCACGGCGCAGCTGGGCCGCGGGCGAGCAATTCACGTTGGCCGATTGCGCGGCGGCGCCGGCGCTGTTCTACGCCGACTGGGTCCACCGCATCGCCGAGGCCTACCCGCTGCTGCGCGCCTACCGCGCGCGGCTGCTGGCGCGCCCTTCGTTCGTGCGGGCGGTCGACGAGGCGCGCCCCTGCCGCGGGCTGTTTCCGCTGGGAGCGCCGGCGCGCGACTGAGAGGGCCCGCCGATCCGCACGCCCCGGGGGCGGCTCGCGCTCAGCGCGCCCCGGCGGCGGCGCACACTCAGCGCGCAAAGTCGTAGGCGATCGACGTGATCGTGCCGCGCCAGTAGGGCTTGCGTCCCTCGGGCGTCAGCCAGGCGACCTCGCCGGACAGCGGGATGCGCATGCCGCCGCGCTGCTGCACGCCCCACCAGCGGCCTTCCCACGGCGTCGGCACCCGCTTGCCCGACAGCGTGCGGCCGCGCGCAGGCGAGTGCACGCTGGCGATCATGCCGTCGGCGCCGAAGGCGAAGTTCAGCGTCAGTTCGATGGCGCCGTCGCGCAGCGTGGCGCGCGCCGAATGCTCGTCCAGCGGCTCCCAGCGCACCCCCTGGCTGGGCAGCAAGGCGGTGGGGTACCACGCCGCCTCGGCGAGCCAGCGCATCAGCTCGTCGCGCGCGAGTTCATCGCTGTCGCGCAGCTCGAGCAGCGTCAGCAGCCCCCACAGCGCCGGATGCAGCCGGCCCTCGCCCGCGATGTAGGCGTCGTGCACCCGGATCGTCAGCCCCGGCAGCAGCGCCACGCGGCCATCCCACAGGAAACCCGGGCGCTGCGTGAGCACACGCTGGCGCGAGCTGAACGGCCACCAGCGCTCGCCGTCCTCGCTGAGGTTGAAGCTGCCGCTGTGCACCAGCTCGGCGGCGGCGACGATGGGCTGGCCTTCGGTCAACGCGAGGCGCAGGTAGCGTTGCACCGGTGCGGGAAGGCCTTGCAGCTCGCTGCTGGCGTAATGCGTGGGCCGTGGCGCCGAGTGCGTGGCTTCGAGCCTGGCGCGCAGGACCTCGGTGGCCGCGTCCCAGCGCGCGTCGCCCAGCGCCACCAGCACCACGCCGGCCAGCGCCAGCAGCGCGACCGCGATGCCGCTGCATTTCAGCCAAACCACCTGGCCCTCCTTGTGTGCCGTGCCGCTGCGATGTGTACGCAGCCGCGGCGCCTGCGGCGTTGAGCTGGCGCAAGCGTTCGGCGTTCGCGCCGCGCTGCCGCGCGAGCATCCTGGTCTTGCCGAGCGGCGATGTCGCCGCCCGCGCGCGCCGCTGGCGGCGGTTTTTGCGCAGCTGCGGCAGGAGCAGGCCGAGGGGCGCGCTGCCTGTTGCTGGGCGAGCCGGCCGCGGTGCTGCATCCGGCGCACCCACACGGCCTGCTGCTGGCCGCGCCTGCCGTCGTCGCGGCGCCCCGCGCCATTGGCTTCGTCGCCGTGCTGCGCGACCCGAGCCTGGGGGCCCTGCAGGCTGAGCGCGTACTGCTGCTGCACCCGGGCCGCGTGCACAAGCTGCCCACCGAGCTGCCGATGCCCAGCAGCAAAACGGGGCCGGCGCCGTCCGTGATTGCGCCAGCCTCGTCCGCTGCCTGAACGACACGGCCTTCGAGGCGGCGCGCTGCGCCCTGTACAAGCCCTGCACCGAGGGCGGCGTGGCGCAGTCGGCCTGGGCGCTGGTGGTGTTGTCGATCAAGTTGCGGCGCGGAGGCTGATGCGATCCACCGCCGATACGGCGGTGGACAGGCTGATGTCCTCGGAAGTGGTGTGGCTGCACAGGTGCGCGGCATGCCGGAGATCACCCTCGGGTGGTGCCAAGGCTGGCGGACGCGCGAAAGTTGACGAGGCTCAACGCCCTCGAGCGGCGCAGCCTCGCTTGCGAGCCCGGCGGGCGTAGATTGCCTGTGGGCCAGGCGCGCCACAGGGCCGTCGGCGCGCCAGGGCGTTCGGGGAGGCTATGCGTACCAACAACGGAGTCAAACGGGTGCTTCGGCGCGCGTCGGGTATGGCGGGGCTCGTGCTGTTGCTGGGGGCCGGCCCGCGCCCGGCGGCAGCGCAGGCGCTTCCCCCAACGTGGGTCGCCGATCGCACGGCCGCCGGCTCGCTGTACGTGCCGCACCCGCCAGGATGGGTGGTGCAGGAGCGCAATGCAGGCGCGTTCATCGTTTACCGCCCGGGCACCGGCCCGGTCGCAGAGGCGCTCGTCTATGTCAGGCCACAGCGTTTCGGCGCCGGCCGCAACGCCGTCGACGTGCTCGGCCTGCTGCCGCGCGAGGAGGCTGACCTGTTTCCTGGGGCGCGCGTCCTCAGGGGCGACGCGGTGCCGCCACCTCGGACGGGTGTTCAGGGCGAGTTCACCTTCACGTTGCAGGGCCGCGCCTTCCGCGGCGTTGCGGTGGTGCTGCACACCGGCGCCACCGGTGCGCTGTACGTGATGAGTGCCAGTGCGGCAGCGTGGCCTCAGCAGGCGCTGACGATGGCGCAGATCCTCTCCGCGTTTCGCTATCTGTCGCCGGAGGGCGCCGCTGGCGCATCGCCGGCGGCCGCCGTGAGCGCCATGCAGCCATGGCGGGATCCGAACGAAGGCGCCTTCACCCTGCCGGTGCCCCGTGGTTGGCAGGTGCGGGGCGGCATGATGCGGCCCAACCCCATCGAATACCGCCCCGAGGTGGTGCTGGTGAGCCCCGATGGCGGCATCCAGTTGCGATTGGGCGACGGCACCCTGGAGCTGTTCGCCGTGCCCTACGAACTGCCCGGGGGCTATGCGCTGCCTCCCGGAACCCGACCGTCGTCGTTCGGCGGCAGCTTCTCGCCGTACCTGCCCGGCGCACGCTTTCTTACCGACATCTACCTGCCGCGCCGCTTCGGTGGCGCACGGCTGCTGCACGTGCAAGCGCTGCCTGAGCTGGCGGCACACAGTTACCGCCTGACTTTCCTGCCCCCGGGAGTGCAAGGCCGTGCCGATGCGGGCGAGGTCTTCTTCGAGGCGCCGCCGTACCGGGGATGGTTCTCGGCCGTTACCTTCCTCTACGCCGCCGGCGGCGGGCTCACCGGCGGTCAGTCCTGGGAGGTGAAGGACCTCATTGGCTGCCTGGCACTGCCTGGCCAAGAGGCCACGGCGCGGGCGGTGCTGGCTGCAATGGTTCGGGGCTTTCGCATGGATCCGAACTGGCAGATGCGCCAGCTTCAGATGGATGGACACAAGGCCGCCCTGGTCAACCAGTACAACGCGCAACTGGGAGAGATCTACAGCCAGACCATCGCCCAACGGTCCATCGGGCAGGAGCGCGCACAGGCTCCGCTGGTGGGCGCGGCGCGCGGCGAGATCGAGGTGACCAATGCGCAGACCGGCCAGAGGATGCGCGTACCGCTGGCCGGCGCTTCCCAGGACTACTACCAAGCCAACAACACCGGTGAGGTGTTCACGGCCGGGCAGCCGTTGCCGCCCTTCGACTTCACCCAGTTGGTCATCGGCCAGCCACGCTGACCGCGAGCGATCGCCATCCACCGACAAGGAGCAATCGACATGCATCGACGCTGGCGCGGCGTTCGCCTGCGGGCCTGGCGGGCCATGCCGGCACTGTTCACAGTCTTCATCCTGACAGCGGCGGCCCACGCCCAGCCGGCACCGCTGCAGTGGCCACCGGCACCGCCGGGCGGTGCCATGCCGCGCAGGGATCCGCCCACCACCCAGCTGCCATCGCCACAGGCGGGCACGTTTGTCGACGCTTTCGGCCGCTTCCGGGCCGTGCTGCCCTCAGGGACCGAACAGGTGAA
>CAYZGL010000018.1:0-29321 GCA_964477985.1 uncultured Rubrivivax sp.
CCCCCGAGGGGGATGAGTCAACTTGGGAGCGGCCCGGCGTTGACTCATGAGCCGCCGCGGCGGCGCCGTGCACTGCAGCACTTGAACCCGCCGGCGCGAGGGTTGGCGCCGCTGTGCTACACCGGCAGCGGCCGCCCGGCCACGCCACGCCACGCCACGCCAATACCCACCCCGCCATGAAGCTGAACATCCTGTCGGACCTGCACCTGGGATTCGGTGCGATGGAATGGCCGATCACCGATGCCGACCTGGTGGTGCTGGCCGGCGACATCTCGCGCCCGCGCGAGGCCATCGCGTGGGCGCTGCGGCTGGAAAAGCCGGTGCTGTACGTGCCCGGCAACCACGAGTTCTACGGCGGCAGCCTGGACGGCACGCTCGCCAGGCTGCGGCAGCTGTGCCACGGCACGCTGGTGCGCCTGCTCGACCGCGACGAGGTCGTGATCGACGGCATCCGCTTCCTGGGCGCCACCTTGTGGAGCGACTTCGAGCTGTTCGGCGAGCCCGAGCGGCGCGCCGCTTCCAAGGCCGAGGCGCAGCGGCTGATGTACGACTTCAGCCGCATCCGCACGCGCGAAGACGCCGACGCGATCTTCACGCCGGACGACGCGGCGGGGTTGTTCCACCGCGATGCCGCCTGGCTGGACGCGCGGCTGGGCTGCAGGCACGACGGGCCCACGGTGGTCATCACGCACCACGCGCCGTCGCGCCAGAGCATCCACCCGCGTTTTGCCCATTCGCTGCTGAACGCGGCCTATGCCTCCGACGCCGCACACCTGATGGGCGCGACGCGCGTATCGCTGTGGATCCACGGCCACATGCACAACAGCTTCGACTACCTGGAGCGCGGCACGCGCGTGGTGTGCAACTCGCGCGGTTACAGCCGCGGCGGTGTCGACGAGAACGCGGCCTTCGATCCGCAGTTCATGGTCGAGGTCGACGCGCGCGCGCCGCACCCGGCCGGGTGAGCCCGCCGGGCCGCCCCAAGGGCGAAACCCGCAGGGCGCAGGCCGAAGGTTCAGCCGCAAGCCCGGCCGCGCGGCGCAGCGCAGCCCACGGCGCCGTGCAGGCCGCAGCACCGCACGACACGCTGCCGCAACTGCTGCAACAGGTGCGCCGCTGCACGCTGTGCGCACCCATGCTGCCGCTGCCGCCGCGGCCGGTGCTGCAGGCCGCATCGGGCGCGCGCATCCTGCTGGCGGCGCAGGCGCCGGGGCGCAAGGTCGCGGCCAGCGGCATCCCCTTCGACGACGCCAGCGGCCAGCGGCTGCGCGCGTGGCTGGGCATCGGCCGCGATGCCTTCTACGACCCGCAGTTCATCGCCATCGTGCCGATGGGCTTTTGTTACCCCGGCAAGGGGCCGTCGGGCGACCTGCCGCCGCGGCGCGAGTGCGCGCCGGCGTGGCGCGCCAGGCTGCTGCAGCAATTGCCGGCGATCGAGCTGACGCTGGTGGTCGGCGTGCATGCGCTGGCCTGGCACCTGCCGCAGGCGGCCGGCGCCGGGCTCACCGCCACCGTCAGGGCCTGGCGCGAGCACGGCAGCGCCGTGCTGCCGCTGCCGCACCCCAGCCCGCGCAACAACGGCTGGCTCGAGCGCCACCCCTGGTTCGAAGCCGAGGTGCTGCCCGAACTGCAGCGCCGCGTGCGTGCGCTGCAGCGGCGGCGCTGATCGCGGCGGCCACGCCGGCAGCGCTGACGGCAACCGGGTTGCGTCAGCGCACGGCGATCAGGCCGTCGGCAGCTTGTAGTCCTTGAACAGCTCGCGCAGCTTGTTCTTCTGCATCTTGCCGGTGGCGCCCAGCGGGATGGCTTCGGTGAAGACCACGTCGTCGGGTGTCCACCACTTGGCGATCTTGCCGTCGAAGAACTTCAGCAGCTCGTCGCGCGTGACTTGCGCGCCGGGTTTCGTCACCACCACCAGCAGCGGGCGTTCGTCCCACTTGGGGTGGAAGGCGGCGATGCACGCGGCCATCGCCACGGCGGGGTGCGCCATCGCGATGTTCTCGATGTCGATCGAGCCGATCCATTCGCCGCCCGACTTGATCACGTCCTTGCTGCGGTCGGTGATCTGCATGTAGCCGTCGGTGTCGATGGTGCTGACGTCGCCTGTGGGGAACCAGCCCTGGCCTTGTTCGTCCTTCACCAGCGGGTCGCCGCCCTCGCCCTTGAAATACTGCGACAGGATCCACGGCCCCTTGACCAGCAGCTCGCCGCTGGCCTTGCCGTCGCGCGGCAGCTCCTTGCCGTCGGCATCGATGATCTTCATGTCCACGCCGAACACGGCGCGGCCCTGCTTGGCCTGCACCGCCATGCGCTCGGCCGCGCCCAGCTTCAGGTGCCGCGGCTTGAGCGTGCACACCGTGCCCAGCGGGCTCATCTCGGTCATGCCCCAGGCGTGCAGCACGTGCACGCCGTACTTCTGCTCGAAGGCTTCCATCATCGCCGGCGGGCAGGCCGAGCCGCCGATCACCGTGCGCGTCATGGTGCTGAACTTCAGCTTGTTGGCGTCGGTGTAGGCCAGCAGCCCCTGCCACACGGTGGGCACGCCGGCCGACATGGTCACGCCTTCGCTTTCGAACAGCTCGTACAGGCTCTTGCCGTCCAGCGCCGCGCCGGGGTAGACCATCTTCGCGCCCACCAGGCAGGCGGCGTAGGGCAGGCCCCAGGCGTTGACGTGGAACATCGGCACCACCGGCAGGATCACGTCGCGCGCCGAGGCGTTCAGCGAATCGGGCAACGCGCCGGCGTAGGCGTGCAGCAGCGTCGAGCGGTGGCTGTACAGCACGCCCTTGGGGTTGCCGGTGGTGCCACTGGTGTAGCACAGCGAACTGGCGCTGTTCTCGTCGAACTGCGGCCAGTCGTAGCGGTCGTCCTGCGCCTCGACCAGCTCCTCGTAACACAGCAGGTCGGGGATCTTGGTTTGTGCCGGCATGTGCGCGCGGTCGGTCATCAGCACGAAGTGCTTGATCGTCTTCACGCGGTGCGCCACCGCCTCGACCAGCGGCAGGAAGGTCAGGTCGAAGCACAGCACCTGGTCCTCGGCGTGGTCGGCGATGTAGACCACCTGGTCGGGGTGCAGCCGCGGGTTCAGCGTGTGCAGCACCGCGCCCGAGCCCGACACGCCGTAGTACAGCTCCATGTGGCGGTAGCCGTTCCAGGCCAGCGTGCCGACCGTCTGGCCGGGCTTCACGCCGAGTGCGCCCAGCGCCTTGGCCAGCTGGCGCGAGCGCGCCGCCAGGTCCTTGTAGGTGCAACGGTGGATGTCGCCTTCGACGCGGCGCGAGACGATCTGCTGCTCGGCGTGGTGGCGCTCGGCGTGCACCAGCAGGGTGGAGATCAGCAGCGGGTGGGATTGCATCAGTCCGTTCATGTCGCGATTCCTGTAGTGGCCACACGCGCGCCGGGGTTGCGCGGCGCGGGACGCGCAGTGTGCCTCATGCCATCGCGCTGTCGTAGCGCACCGGCGCGCCCGGCGCCGCCGAGCGGCGAAGCGATGGCGATCGGCCGCGGCGGCGCGGCCCCTCGCACGCGCGCGGCGGCTGCGGCAGTGACGCAGTTCATGGCGCGCGCTGTTCGGCAACGCACCGATCGGCCCTGGCGCTGCAGCGGCCGCGCTACATTGCTGCCGCGCCGGCGCCCCCATGGCGCGCGCACGCGGCCTGGCCGCCCTCGCCCCTGCCCCCTTTCCTGCCTGCCCTGTTTCAGCCTGCCCGACCGATGCGCCGCGCGCTTGCCCTGCTGCTGCTGAGCCTGAGCCTGCTGGCGCCGGCCTGGCCGGCCAGCGTGTACCTGCAGGAGCTGAGCAGCGCCGACGTGCGCGCCGCGCTGCATGACGGGCGGCGCACGGTGATCATCCCGGTGGGCGGCGTCGAGCAAAGCGGGCCGCACATGGCGCTGGGCAAGCACGACTTTCGCGTGCACGCGCTGGCCGGGCGCATCGCCGCCGAGCTGGGCGACGCGCTGGTGGCGCCGGTGGTGTCGTACGTGCCCGAAGGCCGCATCGACCCGCCCAGCGCACACATGCGCTACGCCGGCACCCTCAGCGTGCCGGAAGCGGCGTTCAAGGCGGTGATCGAAGGGGCGGCGCGCTCGCTGGCACAGCACGGCTTCAGCGACATCGTGATCCTCGGCGACCACGGCGACTACCAGCGCGCATTGCAGGCCGTGGCCGAGACGCTGAACCGCGACTGGCAGCGCCAGCACGCCAAGGCACGCGCGCATTTCATCGCCGAGTACTACCTGGCCGCGCAAGCGCCGTTCCACGCCAGGCTGCGCCAGCACGGCCTGGGCGACGCGCAGATCGGCACGCACGCCGGCGCCGCCGACACCGCGCTGATGCTGGCGGTGGACCCGTCCAAGGTCTGGCTCGACAAGGCCGCGCCCGGCGCCGACGGCGTATCGGGTGACCCGACGCGCGCCAGCGCCGAACTGGGCCGGCTCGGCACCGAACTGATCGTGCAGCGCAGCGCAGCGGCCATACGTCACGCCGTCGCCGCGCCGCGTTGAGCTTCGCCGCGCCGCGGTCAACGTGCACAGCGCAGGCTGCGTTCACCCGCCGTCACTCCATCACCCCGCCATGAACCGACTCCCCGCCTTTGCGTTCACCCTGACCACGCTGGCCGCGCTGACCGCCGCCAGCGGCCTGACCGCACTGCACAGCTTCGCCCAGCCGGCGCCCGCGCCCGCAGCCAAGCCGGCGTCGGCGGTCCAGACCGCGCCCGGCGTGATGCCGGTGCCCGATCCAGCCAACCTGTACAGCGAAACCGCCGCCGGCAAGACGAGCCCCAACGTGGCCGGCGCGCTGGAACGCATCTACGTGCCCAACCACATGGCGCACACGGTGTCGGTGATCGACCCGGCGACGCTGAAGGTGGTCGACACCTTCAAGGTCGGCCTCTATCCGCAGCACGTGGTGCCGAGCTGGGACCTGAAGACGCTGTACGTGGCCAACAACGCCGAGAACAGCGACAAGGGCAGCCTGACGGTGATCGACCCGAAGACCGGCAAGCCGGGCAAGACCATCCCGGTGGACGACCCGTACAACATGTACTGGACGCCCGACGGCAAGTACGCGATCGTCGTCGCCGAGGCGCACCGGCGGCTGGACTTCCGCGACCCGCAGACCTTCGCGCTGGCCTTCAGCATCGCCACGCCCGACTGCGGCGGCATCAACCACGCCGACTTCGGCATCGACAGCCGCACCGCCTTCTTCACCTGCGAATTCGACGGCGCGGTGACGAAGGTCGACCTGGTGAACCGCAAGGTGCTGGGCACGCTGAAGCTGACGCAGTACTTCGACCGGCCCGAGGTGCAGGCGCTGGTGCAGCCAAAGCTGAAGACGCCGAAGTTCGTGCCCGACCCGAAGCAGCCCAGCGCCGACATCTGCATCACGCCCGGCATGCCGCAGGACGTGCGCTTCTCGCCCGACGGCAAGACGCTGTACATCGCCGACATGATGGCCGACGGCGTGCACGTGGTCGAACCGGAGAGCTTCAAACAGGTCGGCTTCATCAAGACCGGCGTCGGCGCGCACGGCCTGTACCCCAGCCGCGACGGCAAGCTGCTGTACGTGGCCAACCGCGGCAGCAACTACGTGCACGGCAAACCCAAGGGCAAGGGCAGCGTGTCGGTGATCGACTTTGCCACCGGCAAGGTGCTGAAGACCTGGCCGGTGCCCGGCGGCGGCAGCCCCGACATGGGCGGCGTCAGCGCCGACGGCAAGCACCTGTGGCTGTCGGGGCGCTACGACGACGTGGTCTACCGCTTCGACACGCAAAGCGGCGCGGTCGACTTCATCGCCGTGGGCAAGCAGCCGCACGGGCTGGCGGTGTGGCCGCAGCCCGGGCGCTACAACCTGGGGCACACCGGCAACCTGCGCTGACGTTGCTCCCACTCGGCCTGCGCAGGGCCGCGTCATCATTGCAATCGTGGAGTCTGACTCCATAATTGCAAGGATGTTCAACCGGACGCTTGAAAGCAGGGTCATCGCCGCGCTGCGCGAGATGCCGGCGGTGGCGCTGACCGGGCCGCGCCAGGTGGGCAAGACCACGCTCGCGCTGGCGGTGGGCGAGGCGATGGCGGCGACGCGCCCGCCGCGCTACCTGGACCTGGAATCCGAGGCCGACCGCGCGCGGCTGGCCCAGCCCGAGCTGTACCTGGCCGACCACGCGGGCGAACTGCTGATCCTGGACGAAGTGCAGCGCACGCCGCAGCTCTTCGCGGTGCTGCGCGGCCAGATCGACCGCGCGCGCCGCGCCGGGCAGCGCCACGGCCTGTACCTGCTGCTGGGATCGGCGTCGATGGACCTGCTGCGCCAGTCCGGCGAATCGCTGGCCGGGCGCATCGCGCACCTGGAACTGGCCCCGCTGACGCTGGCCGAAGCCGCCGGCGTGCCGGCCGACGAGCTGTGGCTGCGCGGCGGCTTCCCGGAAAGCGTGCTGGCCGCCGACCGCGCCGCCAGCCTGCGCTGGCGCCGGAACTACGTGCGCAGCATGCTGGAACGCGACGTGCAACTGTTCAGCCCGCGCGCCGCGGTGGAGACGCTGCGCCGGCTGTGGACCATGCTGGCACACCACCAGGGCGGGCTGCTCAACGCCGCGATGCTGGCGCGCAACCTGGGCGTCGACGGCAAGACCATCGCGCACTACCTGGACCTGCTGGTCGACCTGATGCTGGTGCGCCGGCTGCCGCCGTGGCACGCCAACCTGGGCAAGCGGCTGGTGCGCTCGCCCAAGGTGTACGTGCGCGACGCCGGCTTGCTGCACGCGCTGCTGGGCATCGCCGACAAGGACACGCTGCTGTCGCATCCGGTGCTGGGCGCGAGCTGGGAAGGCTGGGTCATCGAGAACCTGCTGGCGCTGGCGCCGCCCGACGGCGAAGCCTTCTTCTACCGCAGCGCCGCCGGCGCCGAGATCGACCTGCTGATACAGCGTCCCGGCGGCGAGCGCTGGGCCATCGAGATCAAGCGCAGCCTGGCGCCCAAGCTGGAACGCGGCTTCCATGCCGCCTGCGAAGACGTGCAGCCGACGCACAAGTGGCTGGTGTACCCGGGCGAAGAACGCTTTCGCATCGGGCCGGACGTGTGGGCGGTGTCGCCAGCCGAATTGGCCCGCGGCCTGGCGTCGCTGTCCTGAGGCCGATGCGGGCCGATCAAGGCGCGTGATCACCCACCACGTCAATGCGCCGACCAGCGCACCTCTTCGCCCGGCAGCTGACGGGCCCGGCCCAACGCCGCCAGCGTGTCCAGGATCACCGGCAGCCGCTCGCGCCAGCGCCCGCGGGCCTGGAAGCGCGATTCCAGGTCGGCCAGCGCCAGCGGCTGCGCGCTGGCCGCCAGCACGTCGGCCACGGCCTTGATCTGCTCGGGCAGGCCGGCCGGCCACGGCCGCTTGGCCAGCGGCGCCGCCGGTGCGGCGGCCGGCTCGCCGCTGCCGGCGTCGTCGCACGCCACGTCCAGCCCGGCCTGCGCGCCCTGATCCGTTGTCGCGCGCGCCTGGAACTCCGGCCGCAGCCAGCGCACCGTGCCCGCGGCTTCCTCGGCCGCGCGCTTGGCGTTCAGCGCCACCAGCCGTTCCAGCAGCATCTCCACCGCCGCGGCGCGCGCTTCGGCCGTGGACGGCCGGTGGTCGGCCAGCGCGGCTTGCAGATCCGTCCAGCCGTAGGCCTGCAGCACCGCGGCGTCGAGTTCGTCGTGCAGGCTGCGCAGCACCGCCACCAGGCCGTGTTCGTGCAGCGTCTTTTCCTTCGCATTCAGCGGCTGTTCCGCGCGCAGCTTGGCCAGCACGTTGTCGAGGCCGGTGAGCGTCACGTCGTCGTGCGCCGCCTGCCGCGCCTTGCGGTGCGCGTCGATCTGCTCGGCGAGGGCGCGGATGCGATGGGCGAGTGCGGGAGTGAGGCCGGTGTCGTCGGAGGGGAAGCTCGCAGAGCGGCTGGCCTACCGGACCAAGCCGGCGAGCCAGCCATCGACGCCTGAAAGGCGGCCGCTTTCGACGAAAGCCGCGACCCTCTGCATCGTCGGTTCCGGCTGCTCACCGTAGACCGCCGTCAGCGCCTCCGGATTGATATGCACCACGCGGCTGAACATCGGCGCATTGCCTGAAGAAAACTCGCAGGCGCGCAACAGGCGTGCAGGATCGAACTCGTTCGTCAGCAACACGTAGTCGAACGGCCGGATGTCAGACTTCGCACGCACATAGTCGGCAAACTCCGACGCGAACTGCCGTTCCCGGTCGGCCCGAATACTCCACTTTGCGGTGACGATCGTCCTGTGCTGGTCGGCTGCGCGCACGATCGCCAGATCGACCTTGATCGGCTTGTCGCCGCTTCGGGTGTTCGCAAACCCCGGTACTGCCGATAGCAAGCATCTCGCTCGCACTTCGAGCAAGGACGCCGCATCGAACTTCCGGGTCACGGCCGCAAGCACGTCCTCGAAGCCTTCCCCTACCCCCTACAAGGTTCTTGCGCTTGTTCTCGACCGCAATCAGATCGCGAATGCGCCGCGTCATCGTGCGCCACTCGTCTGGCGAAGGCTCTTCAGCCAGCCTGCCGCCAAGCACCTCGCGAACGATTTGCACGATGGCCGGGTCTTCGCCAGGTTCAGGGAAGCCGCGGCCGGCATACGGAGCGCGCTGCCCGTCGACGCGGCGCAGGAGGGTTTGGTACTGCTGGACCATGTACCGGGCGTAGTCGTCGGCCGTGTGCCGAAACAGCCAATCGATACCTTCGCCGACGGCACGAGGCTCGACAGCGAGTGCGCGGGACAGCCATGCGTGAAATCGCAGCGAACGAGGGTGCCAAGGCTTGCCGGGCTGGCATTTGTCGCTCTCGTAGCAATGCGCAAGACCAGTCGTCTTGTCAGTCCACAACAACAACCGGTAGATGCGCAGCCAAGGCAGTTCGGCCGGACCGGTCAAGAACTGATCGATGAGCCGCTGCCGGTTGGCAGCTCCGAAGGGTGCGCTGATTCGCGGCGGCGCTGTCGGGGTCGTCGTTGCCATCGCACCGGCTATGCCGCAATCGGTTCGCGGTCGGCGGTCCGTGTGAAAACTGCCTCGCGGATCGCGGCAGCGCACGCCCGCGCGAGCAGCGGCGGCACGGCGTTCCCGACCTGCCGGTATCGCGAATGTGCGGCGCCGCCGTCATGGCGGCCCAGCAGCGGCCCAGGGCGGCCATCTGTCGTGAAGACGAACCGGTCGGGAAAAGAATGCAGCCGAGCGAATTCGCGAACCGAAAGCGAGCGCAAGGCACGGTAGTGATAAACCGAGTCCGCCTTGGTATTGAGCGTCCACGACCAGATGTTCGGGTGCAGCCTGCGGTAGGCGTAGTAGTGCCGTCTCGATAGGCGGCCGCTGCCGTTTTCCGGACCCCACTTCTCGCCGACGAGGTTGCGCTGCATCAGCTCGTCCGGCAGATCGCGGTGGTTGCCGCCGGGCGGAATGGCCCGCAGCCGCAACGCGGTGTCCTGGCGCAAGCGCGGCACCTGTACGTTGTGCAACGTACCCGCGCCGCCTTCGCGCATGAATTGCTGGTAGGCCGAGACAGGTGGGCCCAGCGCAGCGTAGTCGAGCACATCCGCCCGGTTCCCCGCAGGCAGGCACTCTAGATCCGAGATCGCTTGCGCTGCGGTCACGGCGGTCATGTCGCCAGCGTCGTGCAGCGCGGCAGCCAGCGGAGCGGCAAACATGTCCTCCGCCGTTTCGAGTTCGTAGCAGAACTTGCCGCGGCGTATCGATCGCGCCAGCGCGATCGCGCGCGTCGCGCCTGTGGTGGGGACCCTCGGCGCCGCTACACCAAGACTTCGGCGAACTCCGATGAAGACAAGACGCTGCCGCGTTTGCGGCACGCCCAAATCGGCCGCGTCGATGACCTGCGGCAACACCGAATACTCGCCCGACAACTCCAGGTCGGCCGCGATCTGTTCGCGGAACCCCATCTGATCGATGCCGGTCACGTTCTCCATCAGAAACGCGGACGGCAGCACGCGGCCAACGATCGCCACGAATTCCTTGTACAGTGAATTGCGCGGGTCATCGATCAGGCGCGTGTGGTTGCGCACCTGCGAGAACGCTTGACACGGCGGTCCGCCAACAACCACGTCGGCACGGCTCCCGGATTCCAACAACGCCGCCTTAACTTCCGGTGACCGAAGATCCCCATGGACAACCACCGCATGGGGAAAGTTCTGCCCAAAAGTCGCGCAAGCGTCCGGGTCGATATCCGACGCGGCAACCGACCGAAACCCCTCCTGCCGAAAACCCTCGGCAATGCCGCCGGCGCCGGAGAACAAGTCAACTACGGCAGGTCGGAGGCCTGTATGCATAGACAGTAGTAGAACATACTTCTGGGCGCGCCGGCATCGAGGGTGCGCGCAATCACGACTCCAAGAACCGAAACAGACGAGGCGCCAGGCGGTCGATTCTCGACGGATGCGCCGCACACTCGAACACGCTCAACACCCGCCAGCCAAGAGCACGCAGGGCGCGGCTGTGCTGCCGGTCCCTCACCTTGTTCCCGGCGATCTTGGCCGACCAATAGCCTGCGTTCGCCTTGGGCTTGGACGCCTTAGCGCAGGTGTGGCCATGCCAGAAGCAGCCATGCACGAAGATGACCTTGCTTCTCGACGGGAACACGAGGTCGGGCTTTCCAGGCAACCGGCTGTCATGCAGTACGTAGCGATAGCCGAACGAGTGTAGGAGGCGCCGCACTGCAAGTTCGGGCTGCGTGTCCTTTGAGCGGATGCGGCTCATCAAGGCGCTGCGCCGCTCGGGCGAGATGGTGTCGGCCATTGCGGGACAGTCTACGGCTGCCGCGCGACAGCGCGCCGCCTTGCGCCAAATCCGCCTGCGGCCACTCGGCCGACCGCGGGTTCAGGTACTTCCACTGCGCCACCAGCGCGCGCTCGTCGGGCACCGGCTCGCCGGTGGCCGGGTGCGTCTTGAAGCTCTTGCCATCCCAGCGCGTGACGAACTGGCCTTGCGCATCGCGCATCGGCTCCTGGCCGTCCCAGGCGAGCACCGCGTCGCGCTGCTCGATGTTGCCGTAGTCGTGGATCACCGGCTCGGCCACGCTCGCGCTGCCGAAGCTGCGGATGTGCCACTGCAGCCAGCCGATCCACAGCACCAGCTCGGCCAACGCGGCGGCGCGTTCGTTGAGCTCGATGCCGCGCAGCTGCTGCAGCGTCACCGTCTCGCCCTCCAGCCCCAGGCGCGCCTGGCTCTCGCCCAGCGCCTCGCCCTGCGCCAGCACCTCGGCCTCCAGCCGCTTCAGGTGCTCCAGCGTCACGTACAGGAAGTTGCCGCTGCCACAGGCCGGGGCGAGCACGCGCACGCTGCACAGCCGGTGGTGGAAGCGGCGGATTTCGGCGCGCGCCTCGGCCAGCTTGTCGTCGCGCTTCTTGCCGTCCAGCGCATTGGCCTCGTTGGCCAGCAGCAGCGCGGCGGCCTGCGCGTCGGCCCAGTCGGCGCGCAGCGGCTCGACCACGGTGGGCAGCACCAGCCGCTCGACGTAGGCGCGCGGCGTGCAGTGGGCGCCCAGCGCGTGGCGCTCGGCCGGGTCCAGCGCGCGCTCCAGCAGCGTGCCGAAGATGGCCGGCTCGACCTCGCGCCAGTTGGCCATGGCGGCGGCGAGCAGGCCGTCGATCTGCTCGCGCTGCAGCGGCAGCACGTAGTCGCTGGCCTGCCAGCCCTTGAACAGCTTGCCGTTGAAGCGCAGCAGCTGTTGCGCCAGCGCGGCGCTGAAACCGCCGCGGTCCATGTCGGCCCACAGCACGGCGATCATCTGCTGCAGCGTGGCCGGGTCGTCGCGCCAGCGCTGCAGCAGGCCGGCGAAGCCGCCGAGGCCGTCGGCCGCAGAACCGGCAGCTTTGGGCCTTTGGGCAACAGGCCCACGTCCTCGGCGAACATGCTGAACAGGCAGCGCGTCAGGAACGCGGCCACGCTCTCGGCCGCGTGGCCCGCCGCTTCCAGGCTGCGCGCCAGCGCGGCCAGCTGCACGGCCACCGCGCGCGTGACACGGGCGCTGGCGCGCGACGGGTCCAGCGCCATCGGCTCCAGCCACAGCAGGCGCAGCCGCTGGCGCACTTCGGGCTGCTGCAGCTCGGCCAGCGCGATGCGGTGGCTGCGCGCTTCGGGAAAGGGCGTGCAGGTGGCGCCGCTGCGCGTGAACTCGGCATACAGCTCGATGACGTGGCCGCCGTCCACCACCACCAGGAAGGGCGGCCGGCCCTCGGCCGCGGGCAGCGCGCGGGCATACGCTTCGGCCTGCGCGCGGGCGCGCAGCAGCGCGTCGTCGAAGCCCTTGGTGTGCGCGCCGGCGCGCAGCTTCTTGGCTTCGAGCACGAAGGCGCCGCGGCGGCAGCAGTCGATGAAGCCGCTGCTGGTGCTGCCGTCGCCGTGCGCGAAGCCGACGCGGCGCTCGAAGACATAGGCGTTGTCGCGCACGTCCTCGCGCGCCGGCTCGGGCGCGGGCAGGCCGAGCAGCGCGCACAGCTCGGTGACGAACAGCTGGCAGTTGGCGCGCTCGCTGCCGCCGGCGGCGCGCCAGCGGCTGATGAAGGGCTGGGCGTCGGTGGCGTCGCTGGCTTCGCGATGCCTTGTGGGGTCTTGCATCGGTGGATCATAGGTGTGGCATGCGGCGCTTTCGGGATGTGCAAGCGGCTATCGTGCGCTGCGGCGCCACCGCATGCCGTGGCCGCAACCGGCGCGAGCCCTTGGCCGGCAATGACCGGCCGCGGCCCCCCAACGATGATCGACGTCGACCACAGCTTCGAGGTTTCGGGCCTCACCGTCGGTGAGTTCGATGGCTTGATCCGCCTGCTGTACCAGAGCATCGCGGAGCCCGTGCCGTGGACGCCGTGGCTGGACCGGCTGCGCGCGCTGCTCGGCGCGAACTACGTGACGCTGATGCTGCGCCCGCCGCAGGCCGACCGCCGCTGGCTGGTGGTGTTCTCGGGCGAGGCGCGGCCGGACATCGTGCCGAGTTACGAGACCTTCTTCTATGCCACCGACCCGTTCATGAACCTGCCGCCCAACCGCGTGTTCATGGTCGGCGAAATCATCGACGAGCAGGTCTGGCTGGACAGCAGCATCCACCGCGAGTTCCTGCGCCCGCTGGACGTGCGCCACTACATGGGCGCCGACCTGCACAGCGGCGCCGACGTGCTGTGCCGCTTTCGCGTCAGCCGTTCGGCGCGCTGCGCAGCTTTCGGTGAACGCGAACGCGCGATCTGCAACCTGCTGCTGCCGCACCTGGAGCGCGCGGTGCAGGCGCGCTCGTTGCGCGACAACGTCGATGCCGAGCGCCGCGTCTATGCCGGCACGCTGGAACGCCTGGCGGTGGGCGCGCTGACGCTGGACCGCAAGGCGCAGGTGCTCAACCTCAACCATGCGGCCAACGACATCCTTGCCGCCCGGGACGGCATCGGCCTGGTGCAGCGCCGGCTGCAGGCCAGCAAGGCGGCCGAGGGCCGCGAACTGAACACGCTGATCGACCAGGCCATTGCCGGCAGCCACCACGAAGGGCACGACGTGGCCGGCGCGATGTCGATCACGCGGCCGTCGGGGCGCAGCAAGCTGGGCATCCTGGTGCGTACCGTGCCGCTGAGCGAATGGTCGGAGTCGCCGGTGCGCGCCGCGGCCTTCGTGGTGCTGCGCGACCCCGAGACCAAGTTCAACGCGTCGCAGTCGATCCTGAAGCGCCTGTACGGGCTCACACCCGCCGAATCCAGCCTGACGGCCCAGCTGCTCGACGGCCTGTCGGTGGAGGAGGCGGCCGAGGCGCTGCAGATCAGCCGGCACACCGCGCGCTCGCAGCTGCGCGGCATCTTCGCCAAGACCGGTGTCACGCGCCAGACCGAGCTGATGCGCAAGCTGCTGCGCGGCGTGATCCCGCTGCAATGAAACACGGGGGCCGGCGGCATCGCACCGCGGCTCCCGTGAAGGGCGAAGCACAGCGGCCGACGCGGCCGCCGTACCGGCCAAGCTCAGGGCGCGTTCACTGCCCCATGCGGCGCGCGGCTTCCGGGCCGAAGTCCTTGGCCGAGATCGAGCCGTCGTTCAGCGTGTAGCCGCTGGGCTGCTCGTTGACCAGGTTGAAGCCGAGGTAGGTGCCGGCGTTCAGGTCGTGGTAGAAGCCGGCGCCGGCCTGCATCGTCTGCATCTCGTAGGCGTAGAAGTGGTTGACCATCGAGGTGCGCCACAGGCCGCCGCGGGTGTCGTAGTTGTCGGCCATGATCGGGAACATGGTGTCCTCGTCCATGTACATCACGCGCCGGCCGTAGATGTGGCGGAAGCCCTCCTTCAGCTTGCCCTCGAGCACCCACACGCGGTGCAGCTCGTAGCGCATCACGTCGGGGTTGGCGTGGTTCGGCGGCAGCATGTCGGCGTACTTCAACTTGGGCGAATGCGTGCGGTAGGTGTTGTACGGTATGTAGATCTCGCGCTTGCCGACGATCGACCAGCTGTAGCGCTGCGGCGAGCCGTTGAACACGCGCACCTCGTCCACCGTGATCGAGCCGCCGGTGCCCGGGAACGACATGTCGAAGCCGTAACCCGGCGACTGGCGCACGCGCCGCGTGCCCGGGTCGTAGCGCCAGCTCTGGCGCGGGTCCTTCTTGAAGTTGAAGAACTCGAAGCCGGTGTTGATCTCGCCGCGGTCGCGGTCGGGCAGCAGGGTTTCGTTCAGGTAGTAGGCCGACTGCCCTTCACCCTTCTTGCGCAGCCCGGGTTCGCTGCCCACGCCGATGTTGCGCGACTTGACGCGCCCCCAGCTGATGCTGCCGTCGGCCAGCACGTAGGCGTTGTCGGACGTGAGGATTTCGGTCCAGGCGCGGTACGGGATGATCGCGTTCCACAGCAGCTCGAGCCCGGTCTTGGGGAACGGGAAGAACACGCCGCCGGTGGTCACGTCCACGCCCTCGCCGTCGTCGACCACGCTGGCGTTCTCGGCGTTCATCTTGGTGGCGATGCACACCGAATCGGGGAAGCGGAAGTCGCGGTGCGACGGGTACACCGGCATCTTGAAGGTCTGCGGGTACTTCTGGAACAGCGCCTTCTGGCCGTCGGACAGGCGGTTGGCGTACTGCTGCATGTTGGCCGCGGTGATCACGAACAGCGGCTTCTCGTCCGGGTACGCGTCGATCGGATGGCCGCCGGTCTTCTTGAAGTTGACGTGCGGCGGCGCGCCCAGCCACTTGCCGCTGAACTCGGGGATGGTGCCGTCCTTGTTGCCGGCCTTTTCGGCGCCGACGCAGGTCAGGTCCTTGCCCAGGCGGGCGATCTCTTCGGCGGTGGCCTTGGCATCGGCCGCGCCCGGCAGCATCGGCGACAGCGCGGCGGCCACCAGCGTCAGGCCGTAAAGCGTTCGTTTCATGGGAGACGTCCTTTGCGTGATCGGGTGTGGATTCAGTACGTGTACTTGAAGTTCAACGAAACGTAGTCGCGGTCGGCCAGCAGGCGTCCGGCGGCGATGTTGGGCGAGCCGATGTAGTCGACGTAGGTGAGCCCGACGTTGAAGTTGCGCAGGTAGATGAAGTTCGCCGTCAGCGTCAGGCGCCGCTCGTCCATGCCCATGCCGTTCCAGGCGCTGCCGTAGATGTTCTGCGTCCAGGTGGCGCCGGTGTTCAGGTCCCAGCCTTCGAACACCTGCGGGTGCTCCATGTAGGCGCCAATGCCGAACAGCGCGGTGGCCTTGGTCTGCCGGCCGGTGGGCAGGTCGTACACGAACTGGTTGTGCGTGCCGTTCTGGTAAGGCAGGCCGCCGGTGACGGTCAGGTCGTCCACCCCCTGGATGCGCTGGTAGGCGACTTCACCCAGCAGCGTGGTCTGCCGCGCCAGCGGCGTCTGGCCGAGGATGTAGACGAAGTTGACATTGGCCTGCGCCAGCTGGCCGCGCGCCGGATCACCGGTGTTCAGGTACACCGGCGCGCCGTCGCGGTAACTCAGATCCATGCCGAACTGCACCGCATCCGCCGCCTTGGTGCTGACGCTGATGCCGGTCAGCGAGATATCGTCGAAATACGCCAGCTTGTAGTACGGCGTGCTGCCCGGCGACGCGTTCTTGCCGAAGGCCGGGAACGATGAATACTGCGTGGTGCCGGTAAAGTCGAACAGCAGCGCCGCGACGCGATCGTGATAGCGGTAGTAATAAAGGCCGACTTCGGTGGCATCGCTGACCTGGAAGCGGCCACCGATACCCCACTGCCCGGAGTTGCTCGGCTTCATCTCGCCCGCGAAGTTGACGACGCGGAAGGTCTGATCCGGCAACGACTGAATCACCCCCGGTGCCAAGCGGAAGAATTGCGCCCCCGGGCCGAAATAGTCGGAACCGAAGTAGTCGCCGACCGGATTGAGCTGGGTTTCTTCCCAGTCGTACTGCACGAAACCGGTGAGCGTGGCCCAGGAATTGACCGTCCACGAAGCCGACAACTGCCCTACCGGAAGATAACCTTCCTTGGCCTCGGTACCGGGCACGTTGAATTTGGTGGCATCGAGCGGCGACTGGCCCTGGCTGATATTCGGCCAGAACAGGCTCTCGCCCCAGGCCAGCACCTGCTGCCCGGCCTTGACCGACAGCGCCTGCTCCGCACCGAGCGACCAGTTGCCGTACGCGTAGGCATCGAGCAGCCGCCAGTAGTAGCCGCTGAGCTCGCGCGTCCGTTGCACGAACTGGTTGGCCGGCGGCGTCTTGTTGACGGTATCGGGCGAATCGTTGTCGTTGCTGGTGCGGTACGCCCAGTCGTAGAACACGCTGCCGCGCAGCACGGCACCCAGGTTGTCGTGCTTCAGCCGCGCCTCGGCCAGCGCATTGACGCGGTTGGTGAACAACGACCAGCGGTCGAAGTTGCGGGTGCCGTCGTCGTTGTTCAGGCTGTTCAGGTATTCGCTCGCCGGGTTGTCGGTGCGCGACGACGCGGTATACGACATGGTGATCGAATAATCGAGCGTGGTCTGGTCGTCGAGATAGACGGTGGGCGCGGCGATCGCTGCATTGGCCAGCAGGCCCAAGGCCAGCGGGATTGCAGTCGAACGGAAGGGCGCGCGCGTGCCCTCACAGGAAATCGTCCTGTCGAAACGCAGTTTTTCAGCCACTTTTGCTCCTAAATGTTCGGCTGTGGGGGTCATCACATCAAATGCAATCGGCCCCACCCGTGTGCGTGTCGGCAGGGTTGCGCGAAGTAGATCGCCTGTACGCGACCGCGCGAATCGTCAGGTGATCTCGATCTCTTGTGGAGATCGGCACCAAAATCTAACATCCGGTTGAGTCCCTCGCATCACCTGTATGAGTTAAAACAACCGGCATGGATAGGCGAGGAGGCCACGAAAAATTACTTGCAGGATCCGGCTGCGCGCCCGGCCGGCGCCGCGGTGCTACACCGGCGAAGCGTGGGGCCGGTCGAATGCTTCGACCGCCCGCGCCCTGCGGGTGTGCTTTTCGACATCGAGCCAGCACGCCAGCGCCGGCAGCAGGAAGATCGCGCCGAGCACGTTCACCAGGAACATGAAGGACAGCAAGATGCCCATGTCGGCCTGGAACTTGATGGTCGAGAACGCCCAGGTGCCCACCCCCACCGACATCGTGATCGCGGTGAACACCGAGGCCGTGCCGCGCTGGCGCATCGCCTCGTAGAAGGCGTCGCGCAGCGGCGCGCCGTGTTCCATCTCGTGCTGCAAGCGCTCGTAGATGTAGATGCCGTAGTCCACGCCCACGCCCACGCCCAGCGCGATCACCGGCAGCGTGGCCACCTTCAGGCCGATGCCCAGCAGCGCCATCAACGCATTGCACAGGATGCACACCAGCATCAGCGGCACGATCACGCACAGCACCGCGCGCCACGAGCGGAAGGTCAGCCAGCACAGCAGCGAGATCGCCGCGAAGATCGACACCAGCATCTGCACTTCGGCACGCTCGACCGCTTCGTTGGTCGCCGCGGCGACACCGGCGTTGCCGCCGGCCAGGCGGAACGTCAGGTTCGGCGTGTCGTCGGCGGCGATGAACCTGCGGATCTCGTCGACCACGTGCGCCAGCGTCGGGCCCTTGTGGTCGTTCAGGAACACCACCAGCTGGATCGCCTTGCAGCCCTGGGTGTTCAAGCCCAGTTCGGGGTTGGCGGCATTGCCGCCGGTGCGCAGCGCGGCTTCGCTGCGCTGCAGTGCACCCCAGCGCGGGTTGGCTTCGTTGTTGCCGGCCACGTACAGCTTGGCGCGCCCGGCCACCGTGGTCACCGACTGCACGCCGTCGACGCCGCGCAGCTGGTAGTCGAAGCGCTCGATCGCGTTCATCACCGGCCAGTCCAGGCAGGCTTCCTTCAAATCGCGGGTCTCGGCGAACACGGTCAGCACGTCCATGCCGATCGAGTAGTCGCCGACGATGCGCGCGTTGTCCAGGTTGTAGCGCGAGTCGGCGCGCAGCTCGGGCACGCCGGCGCCGACGTCGCCGGTGTGCAGCTGGCGCGCGAACCAGGTGCCGGCCGCCAGCAGCAGCAGCATGGCCAGCAAGGTCGCCAGGGCCGGCCGCGGTTGGGCCAGCGCCGACAGCGCCCACCACACGCGGTGCCGTTCGTGCGACGCGTCGGGCTGCGTCAGGGCCATGCGTTCCAGCCGCAGGTGCGACAGCACGATCGGCATGAACATCTTGTTGGTCATGATCATCAGCGCCACGCCCAGGCAGGCGGTGATGCCCAGCTCGTGCACGATCGGGATGTCGATCAGCATGATCACCATGAAGCCCAGCGCATTGGCCAGCAAGGCCATGGTGCCGGGCACCGCCAGCTTGCGGAAAGCGCTCTCGGCCGCTTGCAGCGCGCTGGCGCCGCACAGCACGTCCTGCTTCCAGGCGTTGGTCATCTGCACCGCGTGCGACACGCCGATGGAGAAGATCAGGAACGGCACCAGCACCGACATCGGGTCGACGCCGTAGCCGATCAGCGGCAGCAGGCCCAGCAGCCAGATCACCGGCATCATCGCCACCGTGATCGCCAGCACCGTGAGCTTGAACGAGCGCGAATAGCCCCACAGCAGCAGCGCGGTGATGACGAAGGCGATGGCGAAGAAGAACACCACCGTCATCAGCCCTTCCATCACGTCGCCCATCACCTTGGCGAAGCCGACGATCTCGATGCCGATGTCCTTGCCGCTGAACTCGGCGCGGATCTTTTCCAGGCGGTGCGCCACTTCGGCGTAGTCCAGCTTCTGGGCGGTCTGCGGATTGACCTCGAGCAGGTCGGCCTGCACCATCGCCGACTTCAGGTCGTTGGCCACCAGGCGCCCGATCTCGCCGGCCTTGGCGACGTTGGTGCGCACCTGCGCCAGCTCGTCCGGGTTGGCGCTGAAGCGCGCCGGGATCACCACGTCGCCGGTGAAGCCCTCTTCGGTGACCTCGATGTAGCGGGTGTTGGGCGTGAACAGCGAGCGCACGCTCGGGCGGTTCACGCCGGGGATGTAGAACACCTCGTCGGTGACCTTGCGCAGCACCTCGAGGAATTCGGCGTTGTAGATGTCGCCCTCGCCCTTCCAGTGCACGCTGACCAGCACCCGGTTGGCGCCGGAGAAGGTGCTGGCGTACTTGAGGAACGCCGACATGTAGTCGTGCTTCAGCGGGATCAGCTTGTTGAAGCCCGGATCGAGCCGGGTGTTCAGCGCCGACACGCCCAGGCCCAGCGTGACGGCCAGGAACAGCAGCCCCAGCGGCTTGCGCCAGGCGATCAGCAGCCGCGCCAGGACCGAAACCAGCGCGTCCACGCGCGACAGCGGTGCGGAGGTGCTCACTACGATGTCCCCGAAGTCTTGGCCGGTGCGCCACCCTTGGCCGCCTCACCCGAGCCGGCATTGCCCGGGTTGTGCACCCGCAGCCCGTTGTCGGTGGCCAGCAGCCAGCGCCCGTCGGCCATCGGCAGGATGCCGGTGAGGGTCTCGCGCGCGCCGCTGCGCACCACCTTGAAGCTCTTGCCGCCATCGTCGCTGGCGATCACGGTGCCCGCTTCGCCGCCCAGCAGCAGCTGGCCGTTGGCGCCCAGCGCGGCGGCGTGCAACGACACCGTCACCGGCACCTGCGTCGGCGCCCAGCTTGCACCGTCGTCGCTGCTGTGGAACACGTTGCCGCGCATGCCGTAGGCCACCCATTGGCCGGCGCCGAGGCTGGCCGCGCCATACAGCGAGCCGTTGTAGAAGGGCTCGACCGCGTGCCAGTGCTCGCCCGCGTCGGCCGAACGCAAGACGGTGCCCGACTCGCCCACGATCAGCCAGTGCTGCCGGTCGGCCGCGCCGGCGATGGCGTTCAGGTGCCAGTCGGCGGGCTCGGTCAGCTCGCCCGGCTGCCAGGTCTGCCCATCGTCGCGGGAGCGAAGCACGCGGCCGAAGGCGCCCACGGCCAGCCACTGCCCCGACGGCAATCGCGCCGCGTCCAGCAGCGGCCCGCGGTTCTTGTCGTCGAAGGCCGCCTCCTTCCAGGTGAGCCCGCCGTCGGTGGTGCGCAGGATCCAGCCTTCGTGCCCGAGCGCCAGCCCGGTCTTGCCGTCGACGAACACCAAGCGCGTGATCAGCGCCTGGCGTTGCGCCGACAAGGCGGCATCGCGCCAGCTCGCACCGCCGTCGCTCGACACCAGGATGTGGCCGAGCTCGCCCGCGGCAACCAGGCCGGCGTCGGTACGCGCGATGCCGTTCAGCTGCATGCGGTCGATGGGAACGCGGTTGGGCGCCAGATCGGCCACATGGCGCGGCGAGAAGGCAAAGATGCCTGCGAGGGCGACGATCAGCGCGGCGGCCACGCCAACGGCTGTACGCATCGAATGTCCCCTTGATCTGAACCGCACCCTGGCCCGTTGCCCGAGCCGCCTTCGACCCGGACAGCTGCGGTGCAATCGTCGATCGACCACCCCTTGCCCACCCCAGTGGGACGCATGCACAAGCCTTTGGCAAATGCTAGTGAAGCGCGCAAATCCGCGCTGCGCCGCAAGGGGTCGGATGTGGACGTCGACAACTCATTTCGGGCCATCGCCGCAGGCCGCCGATGCCGTGCCGGGTTCGACGCGGGCGCGCAGCCATGCCGGGCTGCAAACCCGCCGGTGCGGCGCACACTGCCGCCGCAGGCTCACCTGGTGAGCCACAGCATGGACACAATCGGGCCATGGCTGCCTCCCCCTCGCCCGCCGACGCCGGCTTCATCGCCCACGGCCCCGCACACGGCCTGCTCGATCACCTGCGCGGCGTGGCGCAGCTGACGGCGGCACGATTGCCGACAGCCTCGGCGCCCTGGGGCCGCCTGGCCGGGCTGTGGCATGACCTGGGCAAGTTCCGCCCCGGCTTCCAGCGTTATGTCCGCCTCGATCTCGATGCCCACATCGAAGGCCGCGCGCTGGTGTCGGCCGACAAGACACACTCGGCGGCCGGCGCCATGCACGCGCTCGACTTGCTGAAGGCGCGGCACGGCGCACACGGCCGCGCCGGCGGCTGGCTGCTCGCACACCTGATCGCGTCGCACCACCATGGGCTGTACGACCACGACCAGCTGGCCGAGCGGCTGCTGGGTGGCGGCGCCGCGGCGAGCGAGCGCGAGCGCGACGAAGCGCTCGCCGCCTGCGGCGCAGCGACCCCCGAGCTGCTCGATCTGCCGGCGCAGCTGAACCCGGCGGCACTGTTCAGCGCCATCCCCGGCATGGCACAGAAGGAGCCGCTGGCGCAGTCGCTGTGGCTGCGGCTGCTGTTCTCGGCGCTGGTCGACGCCGACTTCCTCGACACCGAGGCCTATCTCGACGGCACGCGTGCGGCGCGGCGCGCCGGCTTCGCGCCGCTGGGCGACTACCTGCTGCGGCTCGATGCGCACCTGGACAGGCTCACCGAGCACACGCGCGCCGCGGGCCGCGGCGACGACCCGGTGATGCGCGCGCGCGCCGCCGTGCTGGCCGACTGCCGCGCCGCCGCGCAGCAGCCACCCGGCGTGTTCAGCCTGCAGGTGCCCACCGGCGGCGGCAAGACGCTGGCCTCGCTCGCGTTCGCGCTGCGCCATGCCGTCGCGCACGGCCTCGAGCGCGTGGTCGTCGCGATCCCCGACACCAGCATCGTCGAGCAGACCGCCGATGTCTTCGCCGCCGTCTTCGGCCGCGACGCGGTGGTCGAGCACCACAGCCAGGCCGAGGCCGACCCCGGGCACGACACCGCGCGCTCGCGGCTGGCGTGCGAGAACTGGGACGCGCCGCTGGTCGTCACCACCAACGTGCAGTTGCTGGAAAGCCTGTTCGCCGCGCGCACCAGCCGCTGCCGCAAGCTGCACCGGCTGCAGCGTTGCGTGATCGTGCTCGACGAAGCGCAAGTGCTGCCGCCACCGTTCCTGCAGCCGACACTCGACGCGCTGCGGCTGCTGAGCGCGCACTACGGTTCGACCCTCGTGTCGTGCACCGCGACGCAGCCGGTGCTCGCCGACATCCGGCGCTTCGACGCGCGCCAGTCGTTGCGCGGCCTGGTGCGCGACGGCGCCAAGCCGGTCGAGATCGTGCGCGAGGTCGCGCCGTTGTACACGGCGCTGGAGCGTGTGCGCTTCGCCTGGCCGGCCGACTGGCACGCCTCGCAGGAGCCCACGGCGCTTGCCGCGCGCGCAGTCGCGCACGACGCGGTGCTGGTCATCGTCAACACGCGCAAGGCAGCGGCGGAGTTGCTGGCGGCACTCGACGCTGCCGCGCCAGAAGGCGAGCGCACATTGCACCTGTCGGCGGCGATGTGCGGCCAGCACCGCGCCGACGTCATCGCCGAAATCAAGGCACGGCTCGAGGCGCGCGGCAGCGGTGATGCGCGGCCGTTGCGCGTGGTCAGCACGCAGCTGGTCGAGGCCGGAGTCGACCTGGACTTCCCGGTGGTGTTCAGAGCACTCGCCGGCCTCGACTCGATCGCCCAGGCGGCAGGCCGCTGCAACCGCGAAGGCGCGCTCGGGCCGCGCGGCGGGCGTGTCGAGGTCTTCGTGCAGGACATTCCCGCGGTGTTGGCCACGCTGCGCCGTGCCGCCGAGTCGACCGTCGCCGTGCTCGGCGAATCGCGGCCCGAGACGCTGCCGCCGCCGCTGTTTCAGCGCTACTTCGAACACTGGTACGGCCGCTTCGCCAGCCTCGACGAGAAGGGCATCGGCGACATGCTGCGCGCCAGCCCCGACTTCGCGCTGCGGCTGCGCAGCGCCGCCGACGCCTACCGGCTGGTCGACGACGAGAACCAGTGCAGCGTCGTCGTGCCGTACACGCCGGCGTCGGGCGACACCACGGCGCGCGACGCGGCGTTGGCTGCGCGCGACGCGGCATTCGCCGCATTGCATTCAGGCGACGCACAGCGCTGGCAACTTCGCAGCTTGCAGCGTTACCTGGTGCAGGCGCCGCGGCGCGACGTCGATGCATGGCTTGCGCGCGGCGACGTCGCCGAGCCGCTGCCCGGCTGGTATGTGCTCAAAGACGAGGCGCTGTATCACGCGCGGCGTGGACTACTGCGCGACGGCGCGGTGCTGGAGGCACACACGCTGGCCCAATAATGCCGCCCATCTAAAACGGGATGAACCGATGACCCACCGCCGCTACTGCCTCGAAGTCCGGGGTGACTGGGCTTGTTTCACGCGGCCCGAGATGAAGGTCGAACGGGTCAGCTACGAGCTGATCACGCCTTCGGCGGCGCGTGCGATCTTCGATGCGATCTTCTGGAAGCCGGCGCTGCACTGGCGCGTGGTGCGTATCGAGGTGCTGGCACCGCTGCGCTGGACCAACCTGCGGCGCAACGAGGTCGCTTCGGTGGTGTCCACGCGCAACGTGCAGCAGGCGATGAACACCGGCCGCGGCGAGCTGGCGCTGTACGTCGACGAGGACCGCCAGCAGCGCGCCGCGCTGCTGCTGCGCGACGTCGCTTACCGGCTGCACGCCGACCTGGTGCTGCGCGACGAGCGGCGCGACCCCGAGCCGCCGGCCAAGTTCTTCGAGATGTTCGAACGCCGCGCGCGCAAGGGCCAGTGCGTGAACCAGCCCTACCTCGGCTGCCGCGAGTTCGCCGCGCGCTGGCGGCTGGTCGACGAGCCCAAGGCCGGGCCGCCGCCGATCGCCGAGGACCGCGACCTCGGCTGGATGCTGCACGACCTCGACTTCGGCAACCCCACCGACCCGCAGCCGCGCTTCTTCAGGGCGCGCATGGTCGGCGGCGTCGTCGAGTGCGACGAGCGCGAAGTGGAGATGGCGCGGTGATCCTGCACTCGCTGGTCGACTACTACGAGCGCCGCGCGGCCGATGCCGACCCGGCGCGGCGGTTGCCGGCCGATGGTTTCGAGGACAAGGAGATCGCCTTCGTCATCGAGCTCGACGCCGATGGCCGCGTCGTGCAACTGCGCGACACGCGCCAGCTGGACGGCAAGCGGCTGCGCGCGCAGCGTTTTCTGGTGCCGCAGGGGGAGAAGAAGACCTCGGGCGTCAAGGCCAATCTGCTGTGGGACAGCGCCGAGTACGTGATCGGACTGGCGCGCGAACGCAAGGGCGGCGGCGAGTTGACACCGACCTCGGCCTTTCGCGCGCGCATCGAGTCGCTGCCGAGCGACGCGCAGGACGACCCCGGCATCCGGGCCGTGCTGCGCGCGCTCGACCGCGCCGACTGGTCGCTGCTGCGCGCGCACCCGGCGTGGAGCGAGATCGAAGACGGCAACCCGGTGCTGAGCTTTGCGCTCGCGGCCGACAGCGGCGAGCTGATCTGCCAGCGCGGCGCGGTAGCGCGCGCGGCGTCCACCTCGGCCAGCAACGGCCCGGCCGGCTGGTGCCTGGTCGAAGGCGCGCGCCGCCCGATCGCGCGCCTGCACCCGAGCATCAAGGGCGTGAAGGATGCGCAGACCTCGGGCGCCAACATCGTGTCGTTCAACGCACGCGCTTTCGAGTCCTACGGCAAGACCGAACGCCAGGGCGAGAACGCGCCGGTCGGCGAGCGCGCGGTGTTTGCCTACACCACCGCGCTGAACCACCTGCTGCGGCGCGACTCACCCAACCGCATCCAGATCGGCGACGCCACCACGGTGATCTGGGCCGACCGCGACGACACGCTGCCGGTGGAATTCGCCGCCCTGTTCGGCGACGACCCCGACGCGCATGTCGCCAACGTGCGCCAGCGCCTGGCCGGCGCGCGCAGCGGCAGCCTCGGCGCCGACGACAGCGGGCTGCGCTTTTTCGTGCTGGGCCTTGCGCCCAACGCCTCGCGCATCGCCGTGCGGCTGTGGCTGCACGAACGCTTCGACGTGCTCGCGCCGCGCGTGCTGCGCCACTTCGACGACCTGCGCATTGCGCGCCAGTCCGAGCGCGATGCCGCCACACCGCCGATGGTCTGGCTGCTGCGCGCGATCGCCGTTGCCGGCAAGGACGGCAACGTGCCGCCGCGGCTGGCCGGCGAATGGCTGCGCGCGATCCTCGAAGGCACGCCGTACCCCCCGGCGCTGCTCAACGCCGCGGTCAACCGCTGCCGCGCCGAGCAGGCGACGCGCGACTTCGGCGGCAACGTGCCCTACCTGCGCGCCGCGATCCTGAAGGCCTGCATCAACCGCAGCCACCGCGTGCGCCATGGGTTGAGTGAAGACTTCCAGTACGTCCACGAGGAACTCGATGTGAACCAGGACCACCCCGCCTACCGTTTGGGCCGGCTGTTCGCCGTGCTCGAACGCATTCAGTCACCGGCCGCCAAGCCCAGCATCAACGCGACCATTCGCGACCGCTACTACGGCGCCGCGTCGAGCACGCCGGCATCGGTGTTCCCCACGCTGCTGCGGCTGAAGAACGCACACCTGAAGAAGCTCAGCGGCGGACAAGTGACCTACTTCGAAAGGCTGATCGGCGAGATCTGCGGCAGCCTCGAGCAGCCGCGCCTTTGCGACTTTCCGCGCCAGCTCGAGCTGCACGCGCAGGGGCTGTTCGCACTCGGCTACTACCACCAACGCCAGTCGTTCTTCGCTGCCAAGGGCGACGCCGACGATTCATCGCCCGACCAGGAACCACAGCCATGACCATGCCCATCGCCCACCGCTACGACTTCGTCTACCTGTTCGACGTTCGCGACGGCAACCCCAACGGCGACCCCGACGCCGGCAACTTGCCAAGGCTCGACGCCGAGACCGGCCACGGCCTGGTCACCGACGTCGCGCTCAAGCGCAAGGTGCGCAACTTCGTCGCCATGACCCGCGAGCAGGAGCAGCGCGACCCGGCCGACGGCGAGAAGCGCTTCGAGATCTACGTGCGCGAAAGGGCGATCCTCAACCTGCAGCACCAGCGCGCGTATTCGGCGCTGAAGCTCGACCCGGCAGACACCGAACCGTCCGAGTCGGCCGAAGCCGACGCACCGAAGAAGAAGGCCGGCAAGGACAAGCGCAAGGGCAGCGCCGACGATGTGGCCAAGGCGCGCGGCTGGATGTGCCAGAACTTCTACGACGTGCGCAGCTTCGGCGCGGTGATGTCCACCGGCACCAATGCCGGCCAGGTGCGCGGCCCGGTGCAGCTGACCTTCGCGCGCTCGATCGACCCCGTGGTGACGCTCGAACACACCATCACCCGGGTCGCGGTCGCCACCGAGGCCGAGGCCGAGAAACAGCAGGGCGACAACCGCACCATGGGGCGCAAGCACACCGTGCCCTACGGCCTGTACCGCGCGCACGGCTTCGTCTCGGCCTTCCTCGCCGAACAGACCGGCTTCGACGGGGCCGACTTGGCGCTGCTGTGGCAGGCGCTCGAACAGATGTTCGAGCACGACCGCAGCGCCGCGCGCGGCGAGATGGCGTGCCGCGGGCTGTACGTGTTCGAGCACGACAGCAAGCTCGGCAACGCGCATGCGCACGACCTGTTCGACCGCCTGAGCGTGACCCGCGCCGACGGCGGCGATGGCAGCGATCGCCCGGCGCGGAGCTTCGGCGCATACTCGGTTGCCTTCGACGGCAAGCCGGTGACGCCGGGCGGTGAGGCGCTCGACCTCGGCAACGGCGTCAAACTGATCCGCAGGTGCTGAACATAAGGTACTGAACATGGACTGGCGCGAACGCATCGTCTGCAACCCGGACATCCTCGTCGGCAAGCCGACGGTCAAGGGCACGCGGCTGTCGGTGGAACTGATCATCGGCTGGCTCGCGCAGGGCTGGACGCACGAGATGCTGATCGAGTCGTACCCGCAGCTGAGCAACGACGACATCCTGGCCGCCCTCGCCTTCGCGGCGGAGAAGATGCGAGAGGAGTCGCACATCCTGCTCGACCCGTCGCCGGTGTGACGATCCGCCTGCTCGCCAACGAGAACTGGCCGCGGCCGGCGCTGCTCGCGCTGCGGGCGCAGGGGTTTGACGTGGAGTCGGTCGCCGAGATCATGCGCCGCGCCAGCGATGGCGACGTGCTGCGCCACGCGGTGGCGCAGCAGCGCTGGATCCTGACTCTCGACCGCGACTACGGCGAGCTGGTATTCAAGCGCCAGTTGCCGCCGCCTCCTGCCATCGTCTACCTGCGTCAAGGGCCTTACGCGCCGGCGTGGCCGGCGCAGGCCGTGGCGTCGGTGATCGCACGCGCAAGCTGGGCCGCCGGGCACCTGGTCGTCATCGACGGGCGCACCGTGCGGCGGCGCGCGCTGCCGGCGAGCGGATGAGCGACGACGAGCCGCTGCCGATCTCGGCCCTGCAGCACTGGGCCTACTGCCCGCGCCAGTGCGGCTTGATCCACCTCGAGCAGGCCTTCGACGACAACCTGCACACGCTGCGCGGCCAGGCGGTGCATGCGCAGGTCGACCGCCCCGGCTTCGAACTGCGGCGCGGGCTGCGCGTGGAGCGCGCGCTGCCGCTGTTCAACGACCGACTGGGCCTGATCGGCAAGGCCGATACCGTGGAGTTCGAGCCCGACGGCACGCCCTACCCGGTCGAATACAAACACGGCTCGCGCCACAAGGCCGCCGCCATCGCCGCCTGCGACGACCTGCAACTGGCGGCGCAGGCGCTGTGCCTCGAGGCCATGACCGGCCGCGCGGTGCCCGAGGGAGCCCTCTTCTACGCCAGCAGCAAGCGACGGCGCGTGGTCGCGATCGACGCACCACTGCGCCAGCAGGTGGGCGAGACCACCGCCGCAGTGCGCGCCATGCTCGACACCGGCCGGCTGCCGCCGCCGACCAGCGACACACGGCGCTGCCGCGGCTGCTCGCTGCGCGAGCGCTGCCAGCCCGAGGCATTGGCGCGGCTGGCTGCCGGTGCCGACGGCGACGCCTTCGACCCCGGCCCCGACGACATCGCCTGAAGCCATGCAGCTGCTGAACACGCTGTACGTCACGCTGCCCGACAGCCACCTGCGGCTGGACAACGACACCTTGCGGCTGCTGGTGGGCAACGAGACCCGGCTGCGCGTGCCGCTGCACCACCTGGGCGCAGTGGTGTGCTTCGGCCCGGTGAGCCTGAGCGTGCCGCTGATGCACCGCCTGGCCGACGACGGCATCGCGCTGGTGCTGCTCGATGCCCACGGCCGCTTCAAGGCGCGGCTAGAAGGCGCCACCGCCGGCAACGTGCTGCTGCGCCAGGCGCAGCACCGCAGCAGCGGCGACGCCGCCTTTGCGCTGGCGCAGGCGCGGCGCCTGGTGGCGGGCAAGCTGCACAACCAGCGTCACGTGCTGCTGCGCGGTGCGCGCGAAGCCAAGGACGCCGACGATCGGCACGCGCTGGCGCGCGCGGCGAAGGACCTCGCCGCCAGCCTGCGCAGCCTGCCGGCTGCGACCGACCTCGACGCGGTGCGCGGCGTCGAAGGCCAGGCCGCACGCGGCTACTTCGCGGCGCTGAACCGCCTGGTGCGGCCCGACCGGCGCCCGCACTTCGCGATGGACGGGCGCAGCCGCCGCCCGCCGCGCGACCGCATGAACGCGCTGCTGTCGTTCCTGTACGCGATGTGGATGAACGACTGCCGCAGCGCCTGCGAAGCCGCCGGCATGGACCCGCAGGTCGGCTACCTGCACGCGTTGCGCCCGGGGCGGGCGGCGCTGGCGCTGGACCTGATGGAAGAGTTCAGGCCGCTGGCCGACCGGCTGGCGCTGTCGCTGGTCAACCGGCTGCAGATCGGCGAGGCGGACTTCGCGCTGCGCGAAGGCGGCGCCGTGATGCTGCAAGGTGATGCGCGCAAGCAGGTGGTCGTGGCCTTCCAGGAGCGCAAGCAGGAGCCGCTGACGCACCCGCTGCTGGCCGAAAGCCTGCCGCTGGGCCTGGTGCCGCTGGTGCAGGCGCGGCTGCTGGCGCGCCACCTGCGCGGCGAGGCCGAACACTACGCGCCGTTCAGGATGAAGTAGCGGCCATCGAGGGAGCCACGCCGTGCTGGTGATCGTGTGCTACGACGTCAATACCGA
>CAYZGL010000019.1:0-29243 GCA_964477985.1 uncultured Rubrivivax sp.
CCACGCCGATCGACATCGTGACCGCGGTGAACACGGCCGCCGTGCCGCGCTGGCGCATGGCCTCGTAGAAGGCCTCGCGCAGCGTCGAGCCGTTGTCCTGCAGCTCGTGCTGCATGCGCTCGAACAGGTAGATGCCGTAGTCGACGCCCACGCCCACGCCGAGCGCGATCACCGGCAGCGTCGGCACCTTCAGCCCGACGCCCAGCACGGCCATCAGCGCGTTGCACAGGATCGACACGATGGTCAGCGGCACCATGATGCACAGCACCGCCTTCCAGGTGCGGAAGGTCAGCCAGCACAGCAGGATGATGGCGCCGAAGATCGCCGACAACATCTCGATCTCGGCCTTCTCCACGGCCTCGTTGGTGGCTGCGGCCACGCCGGCATTGCCGCCGGCCATGCGGAACTGGATGTTCGGCGTCTTCTCGGCGGCGATGAACTTCTCGACCTCGCCGACCACGTGGTGCAGCGTCGCGCCCTGGTGGTCCTTCAGGTACACCAGGATGTGGATGACACCGCAACCCTCGGTATTCAGGCCCAGGTCGGGCACCGCTGCCCGGGCGCCGGTACGCAGCGCGCCTTCGCTGCGCTGCAGCCCGGCCCAGCGCGGGTTGCCTTCGTTGTTGCCGCCGGCGGCCACCTTGGCGATGCCGGCCACGCTGGTCACCGATTGCACGCCTGCCACGCCGCGCATGGTGTTGTCGAAACGCTCGACCGCGTTCATCACCGGCCAGGACAGGCAGGCCTCGGTCATGTCCTGGGTCTCGACGTAGACCGACAGCACGTCCATGCCGATCGCGTAGTTCGCCACGACGATGTCGTTGTCGCGGTTGTAGCGGCTCTCGGCGCGCAGCTCGGGCACACCGGCGCCGACGTCGCCGGTGAGCAGCTGGCGCGAGTAGTGCATGCCCACCGCCAGCAGGCCCAGCGATACCGCGAAGGTGGCCAGCGCCACGCGCGGCGTGGCGAAGGCCGAGATCGCCCACCACAGCTTGTTGCGGCCCTGCTGCTGGCCCGCGCCGGCCTGGCGCTCGAGACTGAGGTGCGACAGGATGATCGGCAGGATCATCTTGTTGGTGATGATCATCAGCAGCACGCCCAGGCACGCGGTGACGCCCAGCTCGTGCACGATCGGGATGTCGATCAGCATGATCACCATGAAGCCCAGCGCGTTGGTCACCAGCGCCACGGTGCCGGGGATCGCCAGGTTGCGGAACGCGATCTTCGCCGCGTCGACCGCGCTGTCGCCGGCCAGCACGTCCTGCTTCCAGGCGTTGGTCATCTGCACTGCGTGCGACACGCCGATCGAGAAGATCAGGAAGGGCACCAGGATCGACATCGGGTCGATGCCGTAGCCGATCAGCGGCAGGATGCCCAGCAGCCAGACCACCGGCAGCAGCGCCACCACCAGCGCGAGCACCGTCAGCTTGAGCGAGCGCGAGTAGAACCACAGCAGCACCGCGGTGATGACGAAGGCGATGCCGAAGAAGGTGATGACGGTGAACAGACCCTCCATCACGTCGCCCACCACCTTGGCAAAGCCGATGATCTGGATGTCGATGTGGTCGTTGCTGTACTTGGCGCGGATCTCCTCGAGCTTGTGCGAGACGTCCGAGTAGTCGAGCTTCTTGCCGGTGCTGGGGTCGACCTCGAGCAGATCGGCGCGCACCAGAGCGGCCTTCAGGTCGGTGGCCACCAGACGGCCGATCTCGCCCGAGCGCGCGACGTTGGCGCGTACCTTTGCCAGGCCCTCGGCGTCGGCCTCGAAGCGCGACGGGATCACGACCTCGCCGGCGAAGCCTTCCTCGGTGACTTCGATGTACTTCACGTTGGGCGTGAAGATCGAGAACACCTGCGCGCGGTTCACGCCCGGGGTGAAGAACACGTCGTCGGTGACGGCGCGCATGACCTTCATGAATTCGGGGTTGTAGATATCGCCTTCGCCCTTCCAGCGCACGCTGACCAGCACGCGGTTGGCGCCGGCGAAGGTGGCGCCGTGCTTGAGGAAGGCCTCCATGAACGGATGCTTCAGCGGGATCAGCTTGTTGAACCCCGGGTCCAGGTGCACGCGCAGCGCCGAGGCGCCCAGTGCCAGCGTGATCAGCACGAACAGCACCGACAGCACCTTGCGCTTGGCGATCAGCCAGTTCGCGATGCCATCGACGATGACCTCCAGGCGGGTGGAGGGTTCTCGCATGTTGCTCATGATTTGGCTCCGGCGGCGGGCTTCGATGCGTCCTGATCGGGCTTGGTTCCTGGGCTGGGCGGGGATGTATTGGGCTGCGCCGCCTGTTTGGGGTCGTAGTGCAGCATGCCGGCGTCGCTGGCCATCACCCAGCTGCCGTCGGGAGCGAAGGCGAGCTCGGTGATCGCGGCGCGGCCGCCGCCGCGTGCGCGGGTGAAGGTCGCGCCGCCGTCGGTGCTGCGCAGCACCGTGCCGCCCTGGCCGGTGAGCAGCAGAGCGCCGTCGGGCGCGAGCGCATGGTTGAACAGCGAGATCGGCGCCGGCACCTCGGCCTTGGCCCAGTGCGTCAGGTCGGCATCGGCGCGGAACACGTTGCCGCGCATGCCGTAGGCCACCCAATGGCCGTCGGCCAGCTGCACCGCGCCGTACAGCGAGCCGTTGTAGAACGGCGGCACCACGCTCCAGTTCTGGCCGCCGTCGGTCGACGTCAGCACCAGGCCGTGCTCGCCGACGATCACCCAGCGCTTGCCGTCGCGGCTGGGGACGATGCGGTTCATGTGCTTGTCGCCGGCGCCGGGCAGATCGACCGGGTTCCAGGTCTTGCCGTCGTCGCTGGAGCGCAGCGCGCGGCCGAAGGCGCCCACGGCGAGCCAGTCGCCCGAGGGCAGCCGCGCGATGCCCATCAGCGGCTCGCCGTGATCCTCGTCGAAGCGCAGTTCCTTCCAGCTCTTGCCGCCGTCGGTGGTGCGCAGGATCTGGCCCTCGTGCGCCAGGGCCATGCCGTTCTTGTCGTCCTGGAACACGATGTCGGTGATCAGCGCATAGCGGCGCGGCTCGATGCTGGCCGGCTGCCAGGTTCTGCCGTCGTTGTCGGACCACATGATGTAGCCGAGTTCGCCGCCGGCCACCAGCGTGTTGCCGGCACGCACGACGGCGTTGAACTGCATGCGCCCCACCGGAATTTGCGATGCCGGCAGCGGCGGCGTGTGTCGCGGTGAAAAAGCGTACAGCGCGCTGAGCGCCACGATCGCTGCCATGCCGATACCGACGAGGATTCGCATCGGTTGTCTCCGTGTCCAGGTGGGCGGAATTATTGGGTGCGCGGCATTGTTCGCAGCCGCGGCTCGCGGTTCATCGTCCGATGAGACTAACGGAACGCGGCGCACTTTGCCATTGCGGGAACGCCGTGTCACGTGTGCCGCGCGGGAACGACGGCGGTACCGGTGCTGCGCCGCGCTGCCGCGCGGCGCCCGGGCCTGCCAACTCTAGTCCCATCGGACGATGGCCCTTGCAGGCCCTCGAATGAACATGGGCGCAACGGGCCCGAGGGCCCGGTCACGGAGACCGCATGGGATTGCAAGGACGCTCTGCGCTGGTCGGCGCGGCTCAATACAAACCCGAGAAGTACGCCAGCGCGCCGCGCACCTTCCACCTCGACCAAGTGGCCGAGCTGGCCGGCATGGCGCTGGCCGATGCCGGGCTCGAACTGCAGCAGCTCGACGGCCTGGCGATTCTCGGCCCGCAGTTCCACGAAGCCGGCATGTTCGTGCCGGCGATGGTCGGCGAGCACCTGGGCATCAAGCTCGACTTCGCCGAGGTCGTCGACCTCGGCGGCGCCAGTTCGGTGGGCGCGGTGTGGCGCGCGGCCGCCGCGATCGAGCTCGGCCTGGCCAGCGCCGTGCTGTGTGTGATCCCGGCGCGCATGGCGCCCACCGCGCCGCACGACGACCACATGATCGAGGTGATGAAGGCCTCGCGCTTCGGCGGCCACAGCATCCGCTACGGCGCGCCCGAGGCCGAGATGGACCTGCCCTACGGCCACATGGCGCAAAACACCGGCTACGCGATGATCGCGCAGCGCTATGCCGCGGTGTACGGCTACGACGCCGCGGCGCTGGCGCGCATCGCCGTGCAGCAGCGTTTCAACGCCTGCCACAACCCCGGCGCGATGTTCTACGGCCAGCCGATCACGGTGGAAGAGGTGCTGGCCTCGCGCATGGTGGCCGAGCCGCTGCGCATGCTCGAGATCGTGATGCCGGTGGCCGGCGGCGCGGCGGTGATCGTCGCGCGCGACGACATCGCGCGGCGCTGCAGGCACCGGCCGGTGCGCGTGATCGGCTGCGGCGAGCACGTGCAGAGCAAGTCGCCCACCTACGCCGCCGACATGCTGGCCACGCCCATCGGCCCGGCTTCGCGCAAGGCCTTTGCCATGGCCGGCGTCAACCCGGCCGATGTGCACATGGCGCAGATCTACGACTGCTACACCATCACCGTGCTGCTGACGCTGGAAGACGCGGGCTTTTGCGCCAAGGGCGAAGGCATGGCCTTCGTGCGCGACCACGACTTCACCTTCGAGGGCGACTTCCCGATGAACACCCACGGCGGCCAGTTGAGCTTCGGCCAGGCCGGCAGCGCCGGCGGCATGAGCCAGGTGATCGAGGCGGTGCAGCAGGTGCAGGGCCGCGGCGGCGAGCGCCAGTTGGCGCGCCACGATCTGGCCTACGTCAGCGGCACCGGCGGCGTGATGAGCGAGCAGGGTGCGCTGATCCTGCGGGGGGCTTGATCATGGCCTGGAACAAGCCGCTGCCGCAGCCCACCGAAGCCTCGGCGCCGTTCTGGGACGGCCTGAGGCGCGAACGCGTATGCATCCAGCAGTGCGATGCGTGCGCGCACTGGATCTTCTTTCCGCGCCTGCACTGCCCGCAGTGCGCCGCGCGCAGCCTGAGCTGGCGCGAGGTCTCGGGCCAGGGCACGCTCGCCACCTACACCGTGGCGCGCGTGCCCACGCTGCCCGAGTTCAGCGACGAGATGCCGCAGCTGCTGGCCGTGGTGCAGCTCGACGAAGGTCCGCACCTGAACACCACGATCGTCGGCGTCGCGCCCGAAGCGCTGAAGGTGGGCCAGCGTGTGCGCCCGGTATTCGACCACCGCCCCGGCAGCTTCACGCTGCTGCGCTACACGCCGGCGGAGTCGGCGCAAGCCGGCGTGATTGCCGCCGACGCCGAGCCGGCGGCCACGCCGTCGACAAGCACGCCCGCAGCGCCGCAGGCGAGCGAAGCGCCGAAACGCAAGGTGTCGTGCAAGGACCTGGACGCGATGCGCGCGCTGGTGTCCGAGCAATGGTCCGGCTGGTCGAACGAGTTCACGGTGACGCAGCAGATCATCGACCAGTTCGCCGCGCTGTCGGGCGACGACTACTGGATCCACACCGACCCGGCGCGGGCCAAGGCCGAAAGCCCCTTCGGCACGACCATCGCGCACGGCATGCTGGTGCAAGCGCTGGTCAGCCGCTTGCGGCTGCCGCTGGACTACGAGATCACCGACTTCGGCAACATGGTCAACTACGGCTCCGACCGCCTGCGCTTCGCCGCGCCGGTGCCTTCGGGCTGCCGCATCCACGGGCGCGCACGCGTCAAGGCGGTCGAGCAGGTCAGGTCGGGCGTGCAGCTGACGCTCGAGATGGCGATCCACGTCGTCGGCCAGGACCGGCCGTCGGTGTTGAACGACCAGGTCATCCTCTACATGTGACGCGGTGCGCGCCACCGGGCGCGCAAGGTCCGCCCCCCGGCGCTGCGCAGCGCCGGCATCCGATGCGCACGCGCGCGAAACGAGCCCTCCCATGAACACCCCCACCGCCACCGCGCAGCGCGACCGCGCCGTGATCGCGATGATGCTGGCCGCCAGCGTCGCCTCCACCATCGGCGGGCTGCCGTTCAACTCGCTGCCGGTGATGCTGGGCAGCCTGGCCGACAGCTTCGCGCTCGATTCCAAGTCGGTCGGGCTGATCGGCTCGATCTGCTTCGCCGGCTACCTGGTCGGCACGCTGGGCGCGCCGCTGTGGATGAACCGGCTGGACTGGCGCTGGCTGACCGTCATCAGCGCCGCCGGCACGGCCGGTTCGTTCGCGCTCAGCGCCAGCGTGCGCGAGCCGGGCGCGCTGTACGTGATGTGGGCGCTGATCGGCTTCTTCGCGTCGACCATGACCTGCCTGGGCATGCGCATCCTGTCGGATCTGCCGAACAAGGTGCGTGCCTTCGGCGTGCGCCAGGGCGTGGAGCTGTCGCTGACCGCGGCCGTGCTGTTCGCATTGCCGCCGCTGGTCATCGCCACCTGGAAGTATCCCGGCGCCGCCTGGGCGCTGGCCGCCGTGGTGGCGGCGCTGGGGTTGTCGGCGCGGTGGGTGCCGCGGCATCCGATCGTTGCGGTGGCGGCCCAGGCGCACGCGCAGGGCCGCAGCCGCATTCCGGCGCGCGCCTGGTTCGTGCTGGCGGTGTTCTTCGTCTTCCTGGCCGGCAACATCGCGCTGTGGGCCTTCCTCGAGCGCATCGGCGCGGCGCTGAAGGTCACGCCGGCCGAGATGGGCCTGGTGTTCGCGGTGCTCAAGCTGCTGGGCGGCGCGGCGGCGTTCTTCTGTGCCTGGATCGGCGACCGCGCAGGCCAGCGCCTGCCGTACTGGGTGGTGCTGGCCGCGATCACCGCCGGGCTCGCGCTGGTCGCGCAAAGCAGCAGCTTCGCACCCTTCGCGCTGGGCGTGTGGCTGTGGGAGTTCGCCTTCACCTGCGGCTGCGTATTCCAAAGCGCGCTGATCGCGCGCAGCGATCCCTCGGGCCGCGCCGTGGTGCTGATCCCGGCGGTGTTCGCGCTGGGCTCGATGGTCGGGCCGGCCGCGGCCGGTTATCTGGTGGCGGCGGGCAGCTTCGTGCCCTTGCTGCTGCTGGCGCTGGCCACCAGCGTGGTGCCGGTGCTGGCCCATGCGCTCGGGCGCGGTGCGCACGCTGCCGCGGGTGCGCCGCGCGCGGTGTAGCCGCTGCCCGCTTGGCGCGGCGCGGCGGCGGCACGCGCGTGCCTGCGCTCAAGCCGGCGGCCGCTCCTCGATCGCGTCGATCAGGCCCCAGGCCAGCGCTGTGGCCGCATTGATGCGCCGCCCCGACAGGGCCAGGTACGCGGTGCGCTGGCGCCCGATGCGCCGCGGCAGGCTGACGCAGCCGCCCGCGCCGGGGATCAGGCCGAAACGCAACTCCGGCAGCTGAAAGAAGGCGTCGGCGCTGGCCGTGAGCCGGTCGGCGAAGGCCGGCAGCTCGATGCCCGAGCCGATGCACGCGCCGTGCAGATGGAAGTGGCTTCGCGTGTTCGTGCGCAGCAGCGCCGCCGCCGGTAACCGCAGGCAGCGTACCGCGTGCGCGGTGGCCGGGTCGGGCGCGGTGCCGAATTCCTCGAGCGCGCCGCCGATACTGAAGCACGCTCCGCGCGCGCCGACGCGCAGCGTGTCGATGGCCGCGTCGAATGCCGCCAGCTCGAAGGCTTCGACCAGCGCGTCGCGCATCTCGACCGTCATCGCGTTGCGGCTGGACGGCCGGTTCAGCTGCAGGCTGAGCATCGAGCCGATGCGCTCGATGCGCAGCGGCGCGCCGTCGTCGCCAGCGATGCGCTGCAGCGCGGGCGGATGCGCCAGCGACCATCGCCTGAACTCGGGGCCGGCCTGCAGCGTGGCGTAGGCCAGCGACTCCAGCAGCAGCGCGCCATGCACGTCCAGCTTGCCGCTTTGACGCAGCACCTGCACCAGCGTCATCGCCGCCAGTGGCGAGCGGCCGATGTGGTGCACGACCGAGGCCAGGCTTTCGCGCTCGGCGATGTGCAGGTCGCAGGCGGCGGCCAATTCGGGCGCGGCACGGCCTTCGCCCAGGCCGATCACCGGGCAGGGCTGGGCCTGCAGCCAGCCGCACAGCGCGTCGATGTCGCCGCGAGCCAGCGGCTGCGGCGCGTCGAGGTCGAGCAGCACATAGGGCGTGTCCGACAGCGGCGAGCCCAGCGCGCCGAAGGCCGCGGCGCTGGCGGCGGCCAGCCACTGTGATGGCGTGCGGGCCGTGGGGGCAGGGGCCTGACCCATACAGGGCCTGCGCTCGAAGACGCAACGCGCGGCCGTGCGCTAGGCGCGGCCGAAGACGCGGCGGAAGAAGGCGCGGATGCGGTCCATGATCACCTTGAAGACCACGGCCAGCACGTTGATCGAGTCTTCCTTGGCCGGCGCGGCGCGCACCGGGGCGAGGGGTGCGCTCGGGCTGGCGGACTGCGTCGCGGCCGGCTCGCCAGGCTGCGCCGGGCCGGCGGCAGAGTCGCCCGCCGCCTCGGCGCCGGCGGGCGCTGCGGGCACTTCGAGCAAGGCGCGTACGTTGCCGACGTACTTCTTGATGATCTGCGCCGACACGCCTTCGATCATGCCGCGGCCCACCTGCACGATCTTGCCGGTCAGGTCTATGCTCGACTCGCAGTTCACGCGCGTGGCTTGCGGGCCCAGCGCTTCGAGCTGGGTGACGATGGTGCCGCTGACCGTGCCGCCGCCGCGCTCGTTGCCGGTGGCCAGCATCTTGACCACGCCCTGCTCGCGGTCGGCCTCGGTGTAGGTGATCGTGCCCTGGTACTGCGCACTGACCGCGCCGATCTTGAGCTTGACCGCACCGATGAACTGGCGTTCGTCGACGATGCGCTCCAGCGACGCGCCGGGCATGCAGGCGACGACGTTTTGCGGGTCGTTGATGAAGGTCCACACCGCGCCCACCGGCGCGGCGACCTCGAAGCTTTCGCGTATCTGCAGTGCCAAACCAACCTCCTCCAAGCTCGCGGGCAGTCGCTTCGGATCGTAACGAGGCGCCCCCGCGGCAGCGCAGGCACGCGTGGCCAAGCCGGACGAATCTGTGTCGCCGCCGGCCAGCAGCCGATTTGCCGCGGGGCGCACGCGCGCATCTGGTCACAATGGTCCTGGCCATCCACGAAGACTTTGGGGGATCAACGATGCAATTCGTGCTGCAGCTGGGTTTTTGCAACTTCCGCAACTACGTCGCGATCGCGCAGCAGGCCGAAGCCGCCGGCTGGAGCGCGCTGTCGATGCCCGACAGCCTGTTCTTTCCGCGCGCCACCGAATCCGCCTACCCCTACGCCGACACCGAAGCGATCCGCGGCTACATCGAGCACGCCGAGTTCATCGAACCCTTCGTCGCGATGGCGACGATGGCGGCGGTGACGCAGCGCATCCGCTTCTACCCCGGCGTGCTGAAGGTGCCGGTGCGCCAGCCGCTGGTGCTGGCCAAGTCGCTGGCGTCGGTGGCGGTGATGTCGGGCGGGCGCATCAGCCTGGGTGCGGGGCTGAGCCCGTGGAAGGAGGATTTCACCTACAACGGTGTCGACTTCGACAAGCGCGGCGAGATCATGGACGAGTGCATCCAGATCCTGCGCGCGGCGCTCACCGGCGAGTATTTCGAGCACCACGGCAAGCACTTCGACTTCGGGCCGCTGCGCATCCGCCCGGTGCCCGAGCAGCCGGTGCCGATCCTGGTGGGCGGCCACAGCAAGCCGGCGCTGCGGCGCGCGGCGCGTCTGGGCGACGGCTGGGCTTCGGCCAACACCGACCTCGAGACCTTGAAGAAGCTGATCGGCGAACTCAACGCGCTGCGCGCCGAACATGGCACGCTCGAGCGCAGCGACTTCCAGATCCACGGCATCGACTTCAGCGCGCGCACGCTCGACGACTTCCGCCGCCTGCGCGACATCGGCTGCACGCACGCCGGTCTGGTGCCGTGGGGCATGGAAGTGGATTCGTCCGACCTTGCGACGCAACTCGACGCGATCCGCCGCTTCGGCGACGAAGTCATCGCCCGGATGGATTGAGCACCTGCCTTCAGGCCCATGGCGCCACGGATCGCCAGACCGGGCGCGAAGCACGCAGGCCGGGGCGGCGCTGCGCAGCGCCTCGGCGCGACGTTTCCGACATCAGGGTGAACCCCGGCACGAGGCCGCCGGTCGCGCCCAGTGAACCGTCGTAGACGGTCGTAGACGGTCGTAGACGGTCGGCAACGGTCGTCAGCGGTCCAGGGTCTCGCATCCGGCGGCCGAAGGCACTTCAGGCCTGTCGGGGCCCGGTTCCCGAACGCGGAAAAGCTGCGTTCGACACTGCTGTGCGCCATCGGCAGCGGGGACCAGCGTCTTGCGGGGCCTGCGGCCCAGGCGCAAGCTTCATGCGCTCGGTCGGCTGACCCGCGCCGTAACCTTCTGCGCACCCTGGACAAATAGAGCAGGGAGACCCGCACCGTTCGCGGTTCTCGCCCCCCCACTCCAGGAGAGATTTCGATGTCTTCGACACTGACCGGCCCCACCGCCGCCGCGCTGGCTCTGGCACTCGGCGCCGCATTGACACTGGCGGCGGCGCCGGTGCACGCGCAGAGCGCCGACAAGGAAAAGTGCTTCGGCGTCGCGATGAAAGGCAAGAACGACTGCGCCGCGGGCGCCGGCACCACCTGTGCCGGTACGTCGAAGATGGACCACCAGGGCAACTCGTGGTCCTACGTGCCCAAGGGCACCTGCGAAAAGACGATGTCCAAGACCTCGCCCACCGGCCACGGCCAGCTCCAGGCCTTCAAGGAAAAGATGGGCTGAGGCCGCGATGACGCCGCTGGCCGGCATCGGCCTGAAGGACGCGCACGCGCTGCCGCTGCTGCAAGGCGCGGCGGCCGTCGACTTCATCGAGGTCCATGCCGAGAACTGTCTTGTCGCCGGCGGTCCGCGCCTGCGCCGGCTGGAACTGCTGCGCGAACGGCTGCCGCTGTCGATCCACGGTGTTGGCCTGTCGATCGGCGGCGCGGCGGCGCTGGACGAGGCGCATCTGGCCGCGCTGCATGGGCTGGTGCGCCGCTTCGAGCCGCGTTGGTTCTCCGAGCACCTCGCCTGGTCCCGCCACGGCGGCATCTGGCTCAACGACCTGCTGCCGCTGCCCTACGACGCACAGACGCTGGCGCGCGTGTGCGAGCACATCGACCGCGTGCAGACGCGGCTCGCGCGGCGCATGCTGCTGGAGAACCCGAGCAGCTACGTGGAGTTCAGCGCGTCGACCTTCGACGAAGGCGGTTTTCTCGCCGAGGTGGTGCGCCGCACCGGCTGCGGCCTGCTGCTCGACGTCAACAACGCGTATGTGAGCGGCGTGAACCACGGCCGCGACCCGTGGGCCCTGATCGAGGCGTTGCCGGTGCTGGCGATCGACGAGATCCACCTCGCCGGCTTCGCCGAGGACCGCGACGCGGCCGGCGATCGTCTGCTGATCGACCATCACGGCTCGCCGGTCGACGCCGCCGTGTGGCGGCTGTACGAGCGCACGCTTCAGGCGCTGGGCCCGCGCCCCACGCTGATCGAGCGCGACCACGACGTGCCGGGCCTGCCGGTGCTGGCCGCCGAGGCGGCCCAGGCGCGCGCGATGCTGCGCGCCGCGCTGCCGCTGCGCGAGGCCGCATGACTGCCGACATGCCTGCCGACATGCAGGCCGGCTTCGCGGCGGCGCTGCTCGACCCCGATCGTCCGGTGCCCCCCGGCCTGCGTGCCTGGAACGGTTCCGACCCGGCACGGCGCTTCGGCGTGTATCGCAACAACGTCATCGTCTCGCTGGTCGGCGCGCTGGCCGACACCTTCCCGGTCGTCCGGCAACTCGTCGGCAGCGAATTCTTCGACGCCATGGCCGGCGTTTACGTGCGCGCGCACCCGCCGGCGTCGGCCGTGCTGGCGCACTACGGCGACGGCTTCGCAGACTGGCTGGCCGGCTTCGCACCCGCCCGGGGCCTGCCCTGCCTGCCCGACATGGCGCGGCTCGAGCGCGCGCGCGTGGCGGCGTATCACGCGGCCGACGCCGAGCCTGTCACGCCGGCGTCGATCGCCGCGCATCTGGCGCGGCCCGCGTTGCTGCCCGCGGCGCGCCTGCGCTTGCATCCCTCGTGCCGCGTGCTGCGCTCGAACTTCGCGGTGCATGCGCTGTGGGCCGCGCACCAGCGCGATGACGCGTTCGGCGGCGACGGGCCGGCGATCGACATCGACACCGCCTGCGCCATGCTGGTGCTGCGCGATGCGGCCGACGAGGTGCTGGTGGTCGGCATCGACGCCGGTGCCGCAGGGTTCATTGGCGCGCTGCTCGAGGGCCGCCGCCTGGGCGACGCCTTGCAGCAGGCGCCCGGCGTGGACCTCGCAGGCACGCTGGCCCTGCTGCTGCGCCACGGCGCCGTCGTCGCCTGGCATGCCGATGGAGCCGATGCATGAATGCGCTGGACACGCTGCACCGCGCCTTCGCCGCCATCCCCGAATCGGCCGTCGCGCTGCTGGCGCGCTTTTCGATGGCCGCGGTGTTCTGGAAGTCCGGCCAGACCAAGGTCGAGGGCTTCGCCGTCGATCTGGTCGAAGGGCAGTTCCAGATCGGCTGGCCGCACCTGTCGGCCAACGCGGTCGACCTGTTCCGCGACGAATACAAGCTGCCGCTGCTGCCGCCCGAGTGGGGCGCGCCGATGGCGGCCTTCGGCGAACACCTGTTGCCGCTGCTGCTGCTCGTCGGCCTGGCGACACGGCTGTCGGCCGCGGGGATGCTGGCCATGACGGCCGTGATCCAGCTCTTCGTCTACCCGGGCGCCTACCCGACGCACGGCACCTGGGCGGCGCTGCTGCTGTGGCTGATGCTGCGCGGGCCGGGTGTCGTCTCCATCGACCACTGGCTGGCCAGGCGGCGCGATGCGTGAAGCGCCGCGGCTCGGCCCGCAAGTGGCGTGCGGCGGCGCGACGGCGCTGCAGAATGAGCTGCCCATGAGCCACACGCGTGACGCCGACGATGTCGCCGACGACTTCGAGTTGCGGCTGCGGCCGCTGTGGCTGCGTGCGCAGGCCGGCGACGAAGCCGCCTACCGCACCGCGCTGCAGCGCATGGCGGTGCGGCTGCGCGCCTACCTGCGGCGGCGCATGCAAGCCTGGCCCGACGAGGTGGAGGACCTGGTACAGGAAACGCTGCTCGCGCTGCACCTGCAGCGCGGCACCTGGGACGCGTCGCTGCCGGTCAGCGCGTGGATGCTCGCCATCGCGCGCCACAAGCTCGTCGACCTGTGGCGCCGCCATGGCCGCCGCGCGCAGGAGCTGGCGTCGCTGGACGTGCTCGACGAGCACGACGCGCCGGCGGCCGGCGACCACGAGCAGCATCTCGCGCGCCGCGACCTGGGCGTGCTGCTGGGCTCGATCTCCTCGGCGCAGCGCGAAGCCATCGTGCTGACGAAGATCGAAGGCCTGTCGCTGGCCGAGGTCTCGGCGCGCACCGGCGCCAGCGTCGCGGCGGTCAAGGTGCAGGTGCACCGCGGCTTGAAGAAGCTCGCCGAACTGGCGTGGAAGACGACATGAGAACCGACGACCTGATCCAGTTGCTGGCGCAAGGCGCCGGCGCCGCGCCGCGCGGCCTGGTGCAGCGGCGCCTCGGGGCTGCGCTGCTGCTCGGGCTGGCGGCGTCGGTCGCGGGTGCGTATGCCTGGCTGGGCTTCGTCCCGCGCGAACTCTTCGCGCTGTCGGGACCGGGGTTCAAGCTGGGCTACGCCGCGGCCATGGCGCTGGCGGCCGGCTGGCTCAGCATGCGCCTGGCGCGACCCGCGGCGCGCGTCGAGATGGCGGCGTCGGCCACCGCAGGGGTGTTGCTGCTCGCCGTGGTGGTGGGCTGGCTCGCCTGGCGCGCCACGCCGCCCGATGTGCGCGTGGGCGCTCTGCTCGGCCATTCTTGGGCGCTGTGCCCGTGGTTCGTGCTTGCGCTGTCGCTGCCTGCCCTGGCCGCCTTGCTGTGGGCGCTGCGCGGGCTGGCGCCTACACGCCCGCGCGCGGCCGGTTTCGCGGCGGGGCTGCTGGCCGGCGCGCTGGGCGCCGGCGGCTATGCGCTGGCCTGCACCGAGCTGGCAGTGTCGTTCGTCGCCGCCTGGTACACGCTGGGCATCTTGATGGCCGGCCTGCTGGGCGCCTGGCTGGGGCCTCGGCTGCTGCGCTGGTGAGTCGCCGGGCGGCTGCGGCCGGCGCGCCTGCGCTCGCGGAAGCTTTTGCGTTCTGGCTCAGGCGCGGCTTCGGCGCCTTGTGCGCCTCGTTGGCGGCTGGCTGAAGCAGGTGCTTGGCGCCGAGGCGCTGTTCCTCGCCGGCGCGCCGGCTGCCGCCGTGGTTCCCGGGGCGGTGCCGATTTCACCGCAGACGAACCCAGGACGCAGAGTTCAGGCACAGGGCGATGGCGCTTGGCGTTGTTTGACCGTGCGCCGGCGGCAGCATCCTGCGCTGCTCAGCGGCGCAGGAGTTCCGGCTGTCCGCCCTGCGACGGCAATGCGCCGCAGGCGCTCGTTTCGCACCGCGCTGCACCGCCGCGGCGCGCCGCGGCCGGGCGGTCATGCCTTGGAGCGCAGGGCTGCTTCGGCCGCGGCCGTCGACTGCGGCGAAGCTCGCGGCAGCCGCAGGCTCAACAACAACGCCAGCGCCACCAGCGCGGCCAGCACGATGCCGACGTTGCTCAATGCGGCGTCCAGGCCCTCGGCGCTGGCGCGCTGCACCAGATCCTTCGCGTCGACCCCGGCCGCAGCGAGCTTTTGCACCAGCTCGGCCGGCAACTGCCGCGCGCGCCCGCCGGCCGCGGTGGCGAGCTGGTCGAAGGTGGCCGCATCCAGCCCCAGCGGCGCGGCCTGGCGCTGCAGCGCTTCGCGCGAGCTGACCGCCAGCGTCACGCCGAATACCGCCAGCGCGGTCGACGAGCCGGTGGGGTTTCCCAGGTCGCGGAACATGCTGAACATGCCGGTGCCGGTACCCATCTTCTCGGGTGGCACCGCGCCGAAGGCCATCTTCATCACCGCGGGCGAGTTGACGCCCATCGTCAGGCCCAGCACCAGCACCACGGCGATGATCAGCCACAGCGGCGTGCGCGCGTCGATCGCCAGCAGCATCAGCACGCCGGCCAATGTGCCGGCCAGCGCGGCGATGCAGATGCTGCGCGGGTCGCAGCGGTCGACCCAGCGCCCGGCGATCGGCGCGCTGATCAGCCCGCCGCCGTACAGGAACAGCGTGACGAAGCCGAACTGCGCTGCGCTGCCGCCAGGCCGGTTGTTGACGAAAAAGGCCAGCGAATAGACGACGCCGCTGAAGCACAGCATATGCAGCCAGTAGATCGCCGACGGCAGCGCGAACGCCGGGCGGCGCAGGATCTGTACGTCGACCACCGGCGCGGCCGCCGTCTGACCGTGGCGCCACAGCAGCAGCAAGCTGGCGACGCCGACGATCACGATGACCCAGGTCAGCGGCGAGCGCGCGCCGAAGTTGGTGGCCCAGGTGGGCAGCGACAACAGCGCGGCGATGGTCAGGAACAGCAGCAGCGCACCGATGAAGTCGAAGGGTGCGGCCTGCGAGGCCGGCTTGATCTCGGGCACCAGCAGCCGCACCGGCAGCAGCCCGAGCAGCGCCAGCGCGCCGCTGATCCAGTACACGCTGGGCCAGCCGAAGCGGTCGATCAGCAGCCCGCCCAGCAGCCCGCCCGAGGTGGCGCCGAAGGTCATGGTCGCGGTCAGGATGCCCAGCGCCATGCCGCGCCGCTCTTGCGGGAACAGGTAGGTGACGTAGGCAAACACACTGGGCAGGATGCAGGCGACGCCGAAGCCCTGCACGAAGCGTGCGGCGATGAACACGCCGAAGTTGGGCGCCAAGGCCGCGGCGAACTCCGACGCGGCAAAGATCAGCAGGCCGAAGCTGAGCACCTTGCGCCGCCCGTTCAGGTCGCCCCAGCGGCCCATGATCGGCGCCAGCACGGTCAGGCCGAGAAAGTAGAACACCAGGATCAGCGCGGCCAGCGTCACCGGGATGCCGAAGTGCCGCGTGATGCTGGGCAGCGCCGGCGCCTGGAAGGCCGCCGCCTCGATGGTGATGAAGGTGCCGAACAGCAGCGCGGTGTAGATCGCCCAGGGGCTGCGCGTGCTCGCGCCCGGACTCGGGCTCGTGCTGCTCAAGAGGCGGTCTCCTGCGCTGCCGGGCCTGCCGCAGGCGATGCCTCGGGCAGCGCCTCAGCCACCAGCTCGGCGATGTCGAACACGCGGCGCGGCCCGTCGCTGGGCACGCTGGACTGCAGCATCAGCAGACAGAACGAGCATGAGGTGGCGATCTTCTTCGCGCCGGTGTCCAGCGCCTCCTTGGCGCGCACGTCGTTGATGCGCTGGCTGCCGGGTTTGCTGCGCGCCCAGTAATTGCAACCACCGGCGCCGCAGCACATGCTGTCCTTGCCGTTGCGCGGCATCTCGATCAGGCTGCCGATGGATTCGAGCACGCGCCGCGGCTCGTCGACGATGTCGTTGTGCCGCGCCAGATAACACGGGTCGTGGAAGGTGATCGATTCGGCCGCGTCGCGCGCCACCTTCAGCCGGCCGTCGGCGATCAGCTGCTCGATCAGCACCGAATGCGGCGTCGTCACCCAATCGCCGCCCAGCTCGGGGTAGTAGCGATCGAAGCTGTTGAAGCAGTGCGCGCACAGCGTGATCACCTTCTGGATCTTGCGTTCCTGAAAGGCCTCGATGTTGTCGCGCGCCATCTCGACGAACTGCAGCTCGTTGCCGCCCATCTTGGCCGGGTCGCCGGTGCAGCGCGCTTCGCCCAGGATGCCGAAGGACACGCCGGCGGCGTTCAGGATGCGCACCATCGCGCGCGCCACCTGCTGCGCGCTTTCCTCGTAGCGCACCGCGCAGCCGATCCACAGCAGGTATTCGGTGCGGCCGGCCTCGAACAGCGGCACGTCCAGGCCCTTGTGCCAGTCGTCGGGGTTGGCGGCGGTGCCGACGAAGGCGTGGCCGCGCGACTCGAGGTTGCGGTTCATCGCCGCCAGCGTGTCGGGCATTTCCGAACGATCGAGCACCAGGTGGCGGCGGAACTCGAGGATGGCTTCGGCCGGGCTGTTGCTGACCGGGCATTCCTCGACGCAGGCAGCACAGGTGGTGCAGTCGAAGATCGCCTCGGCGCCGATGTCGTCGATCAGCTGCGCGTCGTCGGCGCGGCCCGCACGCAGGTAGGCGGCGCCGGTCATCATCACCTGCTTGGGCGACAGCGCCTTGCCGGTCTGCGCGGCCGGGCACACCTCGTGGCAGCGGCCGCAGCCCACACACGCTTCGAAGTCGAGCAGCACCTTGCCCTGGAAGTCGGCCAGCTTGGCCGCGCCGAGCATGGCGTTGTCGTCATCGAAGTCGATGGGCGGCATCTGGATGCCCGAGCGGCGCCGCGCCAGCGCGGAATTCGCCGGCCCCACCAGCAGGTGCGACATCGGCGTCCAGCCGATCAGCGTGATGAAGGCTAGGCCGAGCAGGCCGTGGCCCCACCACATCAGCATGTTGCCCGTGCCCAGCGTGGTCACGTCCAGGCCCGACAGCAAGCGCGCCAGCGCCGCGCCGAGGAATTCGCCGCCGCGGTTCTGCCCCGGGATGGCCAGCCTGAAAGACTCGGTGACGAAGCCGGCGACGATGGTCGCCAGCAGCAGCACTTCCATCGCGCTGAAGCCCTTGCGCTCGCCGCCGACCATCAGCCGCTCGAGCCGCGAGGCGCGGCGCACCAGGAAGAAGCTCGCACCCAGCAGCATGGCGATGCCGGCGAACTCGCGGCCCCAGCGCGTCAGCCAGCTGACCCAGGCGGCGTCGTAGACATCGACGCCGAACAGCTCCAGGCCGTAGGCGGCGTGGCCGAGGATGGCGACGATGGCACCGAAGAACAGCAGCGCGTGCGCGGTGCCGGCGGCCGGGCGCTTCCACAAGCGTTCGGTCAGCAGCGCGCGGCGCACGAAGGCGCGTGCGTTGAAGGGCCGGCCCAGCGCCAACGCGGCAGCGTCGGGCCCGCCGGCTGCGGCATCGGTCGCGGCGGCGGCCACGGCTTCATCCGATTTGCCGGCTGCGGCCGCGGCACGCCCCGCGGCGATGCGCGCGAGGCGCTGGCGCAGGCCCAGCGCCAGCCCGCTCAACGCGGCGACGATCAGCAGCCCGAGCAGGGCATAGCTGAAGGCGGAGGGCGAATACATCGATGCAGCGTCTTCGGTGATGGAGCAAGGCGCCGTGGGCCGCGCCGCGCTGGCGCGCGGCGGCGAAGGCGAGGTCAGCGCTTGAGGATAGCCGCAGTGGCGTTGCCGCCCAGCCCGTTGGTCTGCGCCAAGCCGACCCGCGCTGCCGGCACCTGGCGCGCACCAGCCTGGCCGCGCAGCTGCCAGGTCAGCTCGGCGATCTGGAACACGCCCATCGCGGTGGTGGCCTCGCCGAAGGAGACGAAGCCGCCCGAGGGGTTGATCGGCATGCGCCCGGTGGGCGTGGTCTGCCCGGCTTCGAGCAGGCTTTCGGCTTCGCCGGCGTCGCACAGCCCCCATTCCTCGGGGAAGGCCAGCTCGTAGTAGCAGGTGTTGTCCTGCAGCTCGGTGAAGCTCAGCTCGCGCGGCCCGATGCCCGACTGCTCGAAGGCGCGCAGCACCGCGGCCTTGGCTTCGGTGTGATAACCGTGGCCGCTTGATGCCGGGCCGGCCAGGCTGCGCGGCAACGCATCGTCGAAGCCGATGGTCGCCACCGTGCTGGCCGCCACCGTCACCGGCTGCGAAGTGAAGCGCCGCGCCGTCGCGGCCGAGCAGATCACCACCGCCGCGGCGCCGTTGGACACCGGGCAGATCTCGAACAAGCGCAGGGGGTCGCTGACGAAGGGCGAGGCCAGCACTTCTTCGAGGCTGACTTCGCTTTGAAAGCGCGCGTACGGGTTGCCCACCGCGTTCTTGCGTGCCTTGACCGTGACCTTGGCGAACTGCGCTTCGGTGGTGCCGTGCTCGAACATGCGCCGGCGCGCCAGCGCGGCCCAGAACGCCGGGCCGGGCATGCCGACGCAGCGCTGGCGCAGGTATTCGGGGTCGTTGTTGTCGGCCACACCGCTGGTCTGGATCATGCCCTTGGGCATGACCTCGCCGCCGACCACCAGCACCATGTCGTGCAGGCCGCCGGCCACCAGCGAATAACCGACGTTGAAGGCGTTGCCGCCGGCGGCGCAGCCGGCCGACAGGTTGTAGACCGGGATGCCGGTGTTGCCGAAGTCTTCGACGACATCGTTGCCATTCAGGCCCCAGCCCTTGCCGCCGGAAAAGCGCGAACTCGCCGCCGCCACCGCCTGGATCTGGCGCCACGACACGCCGGCATCCTTGAGCGCGGCATTCACCGCGCTGCGGCACAGCTCGGTGACGGACTTGTTGCCGACGACCGCATCGCCGGTCTTGCCGAAGCGGTGCATGCCCACACCGAGGACCACGACTTCCTGCATCGGACTCACCTTTACCTGTCAGCTAGCGGATGCGCTTAGATGCGCTTGAACTTCCACGAGGTCACGGCCTTGCCGTCCTCGTGGAACAACGGGGCGACGACCAGCTCGACACGGCAGCCCACCGCCACCTCGCCCACGCCGTCGACCATCTGGCCGACCACGCGCAAACCCGCGTCGAGGTCGACCACGCCGATCACATAGGGCTTGAAGGGCTCGTCGTAGCGGTGCGGCGGCGGCGGCGCGAAGTTGGCCACCGAATAACTCCACAAGGTGCCCTGGCCGCCGAAGCGGCAGGGCTGCAGATTCGACGCGGCGCAATCGGGGTTGCGGCAGTGTGACGGCGCCGGAAAGTACGGTGTGCCGCAGCCGCGGCAACGCGCGCCCAGCAGCGCGGCGCCGCCGTCTTCGGTGCCCCCCTCGGTGAACAGCCCCGGCACGCAGGCTTCGCGCACGGCAGCCATGCTCAGCCCCGCGCTGCGCGGATCAACTCGGGCAACAGCTCGACGCAGTCGCCGACCACGCCCCAGCGCGCGTAGCGGAAGATCGACGCGTCGGGGTCCTTGTTGATCGCGATGATGGTCTTGGCCGCCGAGCAGCCCGCCATGTGCTGGCTGGCACCCGAGATGCCCACCGCCACGTACAGCCCCGGGCGCGTGATCTTGCCGGTCAGCCCCACCTGGCGCGACGAGTCGATCCAGCCGTCGTCGACGATGGCGCGCGAGCCGCCCCACATGCCGCCCAGCGCATCGGCCATCTGCTTGACCAGCTCGAAGTTCTCTTTCTTGCCCAGGCCGCGGCCGCCGGAGACGATGACTTCCGCGTCCTCCAGCCGCTGGCCTTGCGCCACCGGCGCCGACACCACTTCGAAGCCGGCGCGCGGCGCGCCGGCTTCGACGCTGACGCGCTGCGTGCTCACGGCCACCGGCGTGGCCAGTGGCTTGTCCACCAGCGTCGTCGTCACCAGCGAAACCACGTTGACCGGCGCTTTCAGTTCGTACTCGACCTGCGTGTCGCCGCCGTAGGCGCTGGCCTGCGCCAGCAGCCCGCCCGGTGTGGGCTGCAAGTCGAACACGTTGGCCACCACCGCGGCGCCGATGCGCCCGGCCAGACGCGGCGCGACCGCGCGCGCCGGCGCGCTCTGGTTGACGAGGACCGTACGCGCCGGGTGCTGAGCGCAGTAGGCCGCAAACACCGCCACCACCGCGTCGGCGCCCTTGGGCGCGGCGTCGATCACGTCCAGGCGCTTCACGCCGTGATGGGCTGCCAGTGCGGCGGCGGCCGGCTCGAGCGCGGCGGTCACGGCCCAGCGCAGTTCGGCGCCGGTGGCCGCGGCCAGCCGCGAGGCCAGCGTCAGCGCTTCGGCGGTGCCCCCTTCGAGGGTGTCGCCCCAGGACAGCAAGACGATCGTCATTGTTCGCGCTCCTTGATTTCTTGCGGCTGTTCGAACGGGCCTCGGCGTGGCGCGATCGCGCGGTGTGCCGGGCACGGTGAAAGTCTATTGAGCCACCCCGCCGCCAAGGCATTGCAGGCGAGTCGTTCCGGGCCATTGCCATATCAATGACGGACAGCACCGCCGCGCCAAAGCAGCGTGTTTGGCAGCGCCAAACGGCTGTCCCGATCTGCGATGACTGAGGCCACATCCGCACCCCTTGCCGCGGCCGCGCGCAAACGCCGCTGGCTAGACTGGCCCGAACCCAAGGCACCCCACTCGGTGCGTGCCGCGGCGCAGGCGCAGCGGCACCACCAGCCCTCATCGAGGACAAGCATGGACTTCGAGTTTTCGCCCCGCGAACAAGACTTCTTGCGCGAAGTCGACCAGTTCCTGAAGGAGCACCACGACCCCAAGGTGATGGACGTCACGCGCGAGAACATGGCGCAGGTGTGCGACACGCCCGAGCGCCGCGCCTTCATGAAGAAGCTCGCCGCGCGCGGCTGGCTGGGCATCACCTGGCCCAAGGAAGTCGGCGGGCAGGACGGCGAAGGCTTCTACGAGTTCCTGCTCAACGAGAAGCTGTCGTCGGTGGGTGCGCCGCAGATCGGCAAGGGCGTGGGCATCATCGGCAAGACGCTGATCCGCGTCGGCAACCCCAAGCTCAAGGCCGAGTTCCTGCCGAAGATCCTCGACGCCACGGTGGAGTTCGCGGTCGGTTATTCGGAGCCCAGCGCGGGTTCGGACTCGGCGGCGATGAAGCTCAAGGCCGAGCGTAAGGGCGACAGCTGGGTGCTCAACGGCCAGAAGGTGTTCACCACCTCGGCGCACTTCGCCGACTGGTACTGGGTGGGTGCGCGCACCGACCCGCAGGCGCCCAAGCACCACGGCATCTCGCTGTTCCTGGTGCGCATGGACGACCCGGGGCTGACGATCCAGCCGATGTACACCATGGGCAACGAGCGCACCAACGCGGTGTTCTTCGACAACGTGGTGGTGCACGACGACTACCGCGTCGGCGAGCTGAACAAGGGCTTCCAGTACATCGCCGAAGCGCTGGACATCGAGCGCTTCTCGATGTTCACCTTCGCGCCGATCCGCGGGCGCATGGAGCTGCTGTGCGACTACGTGCGCAGCGCCAAGCGCGACGGCAAGCCGCTGCGCGACGACCCGGTGATCCGCCAGCGCATCGCGCAGCTGGCCACCGAATGCGAGGTGGCGCGGCTGCTGGGCATCAAGTTCGTCGACGCCGCACTCAACAGCAGCAAGACGCCCACCGTCGAGGCCTCCGAGTACAAGCTGTACGCCACCGAGCTGTCGCGGCGCATCGCCGACGCCACGATGGACATCGTCGGCCCCGGCGCGCAACTGGCGCTGGGCACCGAGGATGCGCCGCTGCGCGGGCGCGCCGAGAGCTGCTACACCTACACCGTGATCGACACCATCGGCGGCGGCTCGTCGGAGGTGCAGCGCAACATCATTGCCAAGCGCAAGCTCGATCTGCCGAAGAACTTCTGATCGGCGACCGGGCAGCGGCATGTCATCGCTACAAAACCTCGTCGTGCTCGACCTGGCCAGCGTCGGCCCGGCGGCGCGCGCCTCGCGCATCCTGGCCGACTTCGGGCTGCAGGTGATCAAGGTCGCGCCGGTTCAGGCGCACAAGGCCAAGCAGACCGACCCGGTGTTCCACGCCTACGGCGCCGGGCGCGGCACGCAGCGGCTGCAGGTGGACCTGAAGTCCGATCACGGCCGCGCGCTGCTGCAGCGCGTGGCGGCAAAGGCCGACGTGCTGATCGAGAGCTACCGCCCCGGTGTGGCCGCGCGGCTGGGCATGGGCTGGGACGAGCTGCACGCCATCAACCCGCGGCTGGTGGTTTGCTCGACCAGCGGCTACGGGCAGGATGGCCCCTATGCGCAGTGGGTCGGCCACGACATCAACTACCAGGCCTTGAGCGGCTATCTGGACTGCAGTGCGCGCGACGCCGAAGGCAACCCGGCGCTGCCCGGCGCCACCATCGCCGACGGTGCCGGCGGCGGCATGCACGCGGCGCTGTCGATCCTGGCGGCGCTGCTCGAGCGCGGGGCCAGCGGCCAAGGCAGGTACCTCGACGTGTCGGTGGCCGACGGCATGCTCAACCTGATGTCGCTGTACCTCGACCAGTACCTGGCCACCGGCGAGCAGACCCGCCCCGGCTCGGGCGTGCTCACCGGCAAGTACGCGTGGTACGCCATCTACGCCACGCGCGACGGCAAGCACCTGAGCGTGGGCGCGATCGAGCCGCACTTCTTCCGCAAGCTGTGCCAGCTGCTCGGGCTGGAGCAGTTCGCGCAAGCGCAGTACGACGCCGGCGCGCAAGACGCGATGCGCGCCGCGTTCAAGGCCGCCTTCGCCAGCGACGACCGTGACGCCTGGGTCGCCAAGCTGGCCGCGCACGACACCTGCGTGGCGCCGGTGTTGTCGGTGGCCGAGGTCTGCGCCGATGCGCACCTGCGCCAGCGCGGCAGCTTCGTCGAAGCGATCCACCCCGAGCGCGGCCGCTTCGAGCAACTGGCGCCGCTGCTGGCCGGCTGCAGGCGCGACGGCCCGGCGCACCAGGTCGCCCCCGCCGGCCACACCGACAGCGACGCCATCCTGAAGCGCGCCGGCATCGGCGACGACGAGATCGCCGCCGCGCGGCGCGAAGGATGCATCGAATGAGCACCCCGCTGCTGCCCGAACTGCCCGAGGCGGTGCGCGCCCTGATCGGCGTGCCGATGTACGAGGAGCGCAGCGAGTTCGCGATCGAGCTCGGCTACGTCTTCAACACCTGCGCCGCGGTGCAAAACGGCAACCCGCTGTACTGGCAGCCCGAGGTCGCCGCCGAGCTGACCGGCGGGCCGATCGCGCCGCCGACGATGATGTCGGTGTGGTTCCGCCCGCACCACTGGACGCCCGGCGCCAGCGGCGAGCGCAAGGCGATGCAGCTGCACTTCGACCTGAAGGAACAGCTCGGTCTGCCCGAGGCGGTGGTGGTCAAACACGAATCGGTGTTCGGCGAGCCGGTGCGCCCCGGTGATGTGCTGACCACCTGCCAGATCCTGCAGTCCATCGGCGAGCCCAAGCAGACCAAGGTCGGGCGCGGACGCTTCTGGACCATCGACGTGCGCGCCAGCAACCAGCATGGCGACTGGGTGGGCACCGAGAGCTACAGCTTCCTTGGCTACAAGAGGCCGCAGCAATGACCACGCCGACCACCCCGCGCCTGCTGGCCGGCGCCGTCGAGGTCGGCATGACGCTGCCGCCGCTGGAACACGCGGTCAGCGCCACCACGGTGGTGCTGGGCGCGCTGGCCAGCCGCGACTGGCGGCCGATGCACCACGACAAGGACTTCGCGGTGCAGCGCAACGGCATGAAGGACATCTTCATCAATACGCCGAACAACGCCGCCTGGTTCGAGCGCTACATCAGCGACTGGACCGGGCCGCACGGCCGCCTGGGCCGGCTGAGCTTCCAGATGAAGACGCCGGTGTTCCCCGGCGACACGATGCGCTTTTCCGGCGTCGTCACCGCGGTGAGCAGCGACGACAGCGGCTGCTGCTGGGTCGAGATCGATCTGGCCATCCATGTCGGCGACGCGCTGAAGACCCCCGGCAAGGCCAGGGTCGCGGTGCCGGCCGAAGCCGGCGACAACCCCTGGTCGCGTCGCGGCGATCGCTGGCAACCCTGAAGCGCCGCCACCGCTGCCCGACGTCAGCTACCCGATTCACCTTCGAGCCAAAGAACCCGCCATGGACCTGAAGTTCACCGACGAGCAGAACATGCTGCGCGACATGACCCGCAACCTGTGCAGCGATCACAGCAGCGTGGCGCTGGTGCGGCAGATGGAAAACGACCCGATCGGCCTGCCCACCGCGCTGTGGCAACAGATGCAGCAGACTGGGCTGACCGGCATCCGCGTGCCCGAACCCTACGGCGGCATGGGCATGGGCCTGCTCGATGCGGCGGTGGTATTCATGGAACTCGGGCGCCACCTGGCGCCGGGGCCGTTGTTCGCCAGCGCCATCGTCAGCGCCGGCGCGCTGACGCGCGGCGGTGCCGGCTTTGCCGAACTGCTGGCCTCGATTGCCAAGGGCCAGACCATCGTCGTGCCGGCCTGGCTGGAACCCGACGGCGGCTTCGGCCCGTTGGGCGTGCAGCTCGAGGCGGTGCGCAGCGGCGATGCCTATGTGCTGAGCGGCATCAAGCGCCACGTGTTCGACGCCAAGGCCGCGCAAAAGCTGCTGGTGCTGGCGCGCACCGGCAAGGCCGACGACGCGGTGACGCTGCTGCTGGTGGATGCCGATGCCCAGGGCATCGGCTACGAGCAGCAGCGCAGCATGGCCACCGACACCCAGTACCGGCTGAGCTTCGACCAGGTGCGTGTGCCGCTGAGTGCGCGCGTCGGCGACGAAAACGCCGGCTGGCGCATCTGGGACGAGGTGATGCGCGAAGGCCTGGTGCTGCTGGCCGCGTACGCCGCCGGCGGCGCCGAACGCGCGCTCGAGATCACGGTGCAGTACTCGAAGGACCGCGAGCAGTTCGGCAAGCCGATCGGCGCCTTCCAGGCGCTGGCGCACGACATGGCCAACGCCAGCCCGGTGGTCGAAGGCGCCAAGGTGCTGGTGTACGAAGCCGCCTGGGCGCACGACAACGGCAAGCATCAGCCGCGGCTGGCGCCGATGGCCAAGCTGTTCGCCTGCAACGCCTTCCGCGAGGTCACGCACATGGCGCAGCAGGTGCACGGCGGCATCGGCTTCACGCTGGACTACGACATCCAGCTGTACTACCGCCGCGCCAAGCAGCTGCAGCTGAACTGGTGGGATACGCGCTTCCTCGAGGGCCTGGTCGCCGCCGCGGTGCTCGATTCCGAGGGGCGCAGCATCCCCGATCCGTTCACGGTCTGAGGCCTGCAGCGCCCCGGCACGATGAGCAAGCCCAACGTCCACTACGGCAACGGCGTGTTCAGGCGCCGCATCCGGCTGTGCGCCGATGCCGGCCGGGTCATGGTCGAGCTGGAAGACGGCAACCACGGCTTTCGGCTGCGCTTGCACCATGACGGCCGGGTCGTCGCCGATGTCGATGCCGACACCATCCGCCACCCCTTCGGCACCTGCACCGAGGCGGTGCGGCCGCTGCGCCAGTTCGGCGGCCACCGCCTGGCCGACGGCACCAAGGCGCTGCGCGATCGGCTCGACCCCGGCGCACATTGCACGCATCTGTTCGACATGGCGATGCTCGCCATCCATCACGCCGGCCAGCGCACGGCCAGCGCCGGCACGGCCATCGACTACGAGATGGCGGTGCACGACGAGGCCGCGGGCCTCACGCGCGCCGAGATCCGCCGCAACGGCGCGCTGGTGCATGCCTGGCAGATCCGGTCGCACCGCGTCGCCTCACCGGCCGTGCACCAGGGCCAGCCGATGATGCGCGGCTTCCATGCCTGGGCCTCGGCCGCCTTCGGCGCGGCCGAGCTCGAAGCCGCCGCGGCGCTGCAGCGCGCCTACTTCGTCGCGCAAAGCCGCCGCTTCGACTTCGACCCGCCCGAAGCCAACCCCGGCAGCGCCGACGGCATGCCGCACGGCAGTTGTTATTCGTACAACCAAGGGGTGGTCGAGCGCGCCTTTCGCAGCGCCGGCACGGTGCGCGACTTCACGCACACCGCGGACAAGCTGCTGCGCTTCGAGCCCGTTGCCACCAGGGTGCCCCATGACTGAAGCGCTGACCCCACCTCGCAGCGGCGCCCTGGCCGGGCTGCGCGTGATCGACTTCGGTCAGGGGGTGTCGGCGCCGCACTGCGCAAGGCTGTTCGCCGACTTCGGCGCCGAGGTGATCAAGGTCGAGCCGCCGCAGGGTGACGCCGCGCGGCGCAGCGGCCCGTACCCCGGCGACCTGCCCGACGACGAGAAGAGCGGCCTGTTCTTCTTCCACAACACCGACAAGCTCGGCGTCACCTGCGACGCCAGCCAGCCCGCAGGCCGCGCGCTGCTGCTGGAGCTGGTGAAGCGCGCCGACGCGCTGGTCGAGAACAACCTGCCGGCGCAGATGCGCCAGTGGGGCCTGAGCCACGACGAGCTCGCTGCGGTCAACCCCGATCTGGTGACGATCTCGATCACGCCGTTCGGCCAGACCGGCCCGTACAGCGAATGGCTGGGCAGCGACCTGAACGCCTACCACCTGACGGGCGCCAGCGCACGCTACTGTGGCCGCCCGAGTGAGGCGCCGCTCGAGCACGGCACCTTCTCGGCCGACTACTTCGGCTCGGTCGCTGCCGCCGCCTGGGGCCTGGCCGCGATCTACGGCCGCGCACTGGTGGGCGGCGGCCAGCACGTCGACGTGTCGTGCGCCGAGGCCATCGCCGCGGCCTTCGTCGGCGGCCAGAACATCGGCCTGCTGGCGCAGGACAAACGCTGGGATTCGCGCACCGGTGTCGGCATGCCGCTGGGCGCGCCGGCGACGATCCTGCCCTGCCGCGACGGCCATGTCTGGATGCTGGCGCTCGAGCCCGGGCAGTGGAAGGGCCTGTGCAAGGTGATGGGCGACCCGGAGTGGGCCACGCTGGACATCTTCGACAACATGTACTCGCGCGCGCAAAACGCCGACGTGATCTACGAGTTCATCCGCGAGTGGACGCGTGAGCACGACAAGATGGACATCATGACCAAGTGCCAGGCGGCAGGCTGCCCGGTGAGCGCGGTGTTCACCATCGAAGAGGCGGTGCGCCACCCGCACCTGCACGCGCGCAACTACTTCGTCGATGTCGAACACCCGGCGCTGGGCACGCTGCAGTGCCTGGGCGCGCCCTTTCGCCTGCCGGCGAGCCCGGGTGGCGCCAAGCGCGGTGCGCCGCTGCTGGGCCAGCACAACGACGCGGTGTGGGGCGGGCTGCTCGGCAAGTCGCGCCCTGAACTGCAACGCCTGCGCGAGCAGCGCGTGATCTGACAACGACGCGAGCACCACCATGGCCACACCGTTGCCGCTGCAAGGCATCCGCGTCATCAACTTCGGCTGGGTCTGGGCCGGGCCGGTGGTGGGCCAGACGCTGGGCTTCCTCGGCGCCGAGGTGCTGAAGATCGAATCGCGCGCGCGCATCGACATGACGCGCAACCTGCCGCCTTTTGCCGAAGGCATCGTCGACCCCAACCGCAGCCTGTCCAACCACGCCTGCTGGGCCGGCAACGGCTCGGTCACGCTGGACCTGAAGCAAGCCGAAGGCCGCGCGCTGGCGTTGCGGCTGATCGCCGAATCGGACGTGGTGATCGAGAACTTCGGCCCCGGCGTGATCGAACGCCTGGGCTTCGGCTACGAGGCGCTGCGCGCGGTCAAGCCCGACATCATCCTGTTCTCGATGCCGGCGGCCGGGCTGTCGGGGCCGCTCGAACACGTGCGCACCTATGGCCTGAGCTTGACTTCGCTCACGGGGCTGGACAGCCTGGTCGGCTACAAGGGCGAGAGCCCCTTGCCCGTGGAAAACGCCTTCTCCGACCCCTTCGCCGGCATCTTCGGCGCCTTCGCCATCCTCGCCGCGCTGAACCACCGCCGCAACACCGGCCAAGGCCAGCACATCGAGTTCTCGCAGCAAGAAGCGGTGATGCAGATGGTCGGCCCGGCCTACATGGACTACCTGTTCAACCAGCGCTCGGGCGCGCCCAAGGGCAACGAGCACCCCACCGGCGCCGCGGTGCCGCACGGCGTGTTCCCCTGCCGCGGCGACGACCGCTGGATCAGCATCGCGGTCGACAACGACGCGATGTGGCAAGCGCTGGTGGCGGCGATGGGCTCGCCCGAGTGGGCGGGCGATGCGGCGCTGGCCACGCTGGCCGGGCGCGCCGCCGCAGTCGACCGGGTGCACGCGCAGATCGGTGCATGGACGCGCGGCTTCGACGACCGCGAGCTGGCCGCCACGCTGCAGCGCGCCGGCGTGGCCGCAGCACCGGTGCTGAACATCGGCGACCTGCTCGACGACCCTCACTACAAGGCGCGCGACACCTTCGTCGAAGTCCAGCACCCGCTGGGCTTCAAGGAAACCATCTACGGCAGCTACGTGAAGATGAGCCGCTGCCAAGCCGCGGTGCGCCCCGGCCCGGCGCTGGGCGCCGACAACGAGCGCGCGCTGCGCGGCATCCTGAAGCTGCCCGACGACGAGATCCGGCGCCTCGAGCAAAGCCGGATCGTGTACTGACGCTTGGCCGCCCCCTTTTCTTGAAGACCCCTGCACCCCCATCCCGACCCACGCACCGAGGCACGACGATGAAATTCGCACTCGCCACACCCGCGCTCAACACCTACCCAGCCGGCATGGCGCCGTGGGAGCCCAAGGCCGGCGGCGCCGAAGTCCTGCGTTATGCGCGCAAGGCCGACAGCTTGAGCTGGGACTGGCTCACGCTGCCCGAGCACGTGGTCATGCCCACCGAGATGAAGGAAGTGATGGGGCCGCGCTGGGCCGAAAGCGCGGCCGCGGCGGCCACGCTGATGGGCGCGACGCAGCGCATCCACATGCTGACCTA
>CAYZGL010000020.1:0-29134 GCA_964477985.1 uncultured Rubrivivax sp.
TGCGGTCATTCTTCGGGCATCCATCTGTTGCCTATATTACTGACTGCTGAGTAAGGGTGCCTTAAGGTGTTGCGGTGTGCGCCCGCTACGATGCCGCGGCATGAGGATCCTGATCGTCGAGGACGACCGGCTGCTGGGCGACGGCCTGTGCCAGGGGCTGCGCGCGTCGGGCTTCAGCGCCGACTGGCTGACCGACGGCGCCGCCGCCGACGCCGCGCTGGCCGCAGGCGACGTCGACCTGATCGTGCTCGACCTCGGGCTGCCCGGGCGAGACGGGTTGCACTGGCTGCGGCACTGGCGCCGGCGCGCCGAGCGCGTGCCGGTGCTGATCCTGACCGCACGCGGCGAGCTGGCCGAACGCATCGCCGGGCTGGACGCCGGCGCCGACGACTACCTGGTCAAGCCGGTGCCGCTGGCCGAGCTGGCGGCGCGCATCCGTGCGCTGCTGCGGCGCAGCCACGCGCGTCCCGAGCCGGTGTGGACGCACGGCGCGCTGCGCTTCGAGACCGATTCGCGCCGCGTGTTCTGGCGCGGCCGGCCGGTGGAGCTGGCGCCGCGCGAGACCGCTTTGCTCGAGCTGCTGCTGGCCAGCCCGCAGCGCGTGCTGTCGCGCGCCACGCTGCAGCAGCGGCTGTACCACTTCGAGCAGGACATCGACAGCAACGCGCTCGAAGTGCACGTGCACCACCTGCGGCGCAAGCTGCACCCGGCGATCGTGCGCACGGTGCGCGGCGTCGGCTATGCGCTGGGGCCGGCCGATGCGGGTAGCGCGAGATGACGCTGCAGCGCCGCGTGATGCTGTTCCTGCTGGCCAGCGCGCCGCTGGTGTGGGCGCTGGGGCTGGCCTTCGGGCTGCGCAGCGCCAACCTGGAGATCAACGAGCTGTTCGACACGCAGCAGCTGCAGCTGGCGCGGCAGGTGATGGCGCTGCTGCCGTCGCTGCCGCCGCAGATGGAAGCGCAAGCGCTGCCGCAGGCGCCCGGCGGCGCCAAGGGCGCCGCCGACGAGGACGACCTGTCGATCGCGGTGTGGGACCGCTCGGGCCGGCTGCTGCTGGCCGACCGCGAGGGCGTGCAGCTGCCCTACCGCGGCGACGGCGGCGGCTTCGTCGACCACCGCATCGACGGCCGCGACTGGCGGCTGTATTACCTGCGCGAGCCATCGGGCGAATGGCTGGTCGCCGTCGGCCAGCAGCGCGACGAGCGCGACGAGCTGGTGCAGGCCTTGCTGGCCGGCCAGCTGCTGCCCTGGGTGCTGACCTTGCCGGCGCTGCTGCTGGTGATGGCCGCGGCGTTGCGCCAGGCGCTGCAGCCGCTGCGGCGCCTGGGCGAGGAGCTGCGCCAGCGCCGCGCGCTGGAGCTGCAGCCGCTGCACGACACTGCGCTGCCCGACGACCTGAAGCCTTTGGTACAGGCACTGAATGCGCTGCTGGCGCGGGTGCGCGAGCAGATCGAACACGAGCGCCGCTTCACCGCCGACGCCGCGCACGAGCTGCGCACGCCGCTGGCCGCGTTGCAGGCGCAGTGGGACACGGCGCAGCTCGAAGCCGCCCGCGCGGGCCATGCGGCCACGCCGGCCCAAGCCAAGGTCGGCGAGGGCCTGGCCCGCCTGAGCCGGCTGGTCACGCAGATGCTGGCGCTGGCGCGGCTGGAGCACCTGGACGCGCCGGCCCAGCGCGCCGCCATCGACTGGAGCACGCTGGTCGAGCAGTTGTTCGGCGAGCTGTTGCCGCTGGCCGAGACGCGGCAGGCCGAACTCGAATGCCAGTGGCCGCCGCGCGGCGAACCGCCGCTGCTGGTGCACGGCGACAGCGCGCTGCTGACGCTGATGCTGCGCAACCTGCTGGACAACGCGTTGCGCCATTCGCCGCCGCACGGCCGCGTCACGCTGCGCTTGGCGGCCGATGCGATCGAGGTCATCGACCACGGCCCCGGCGTGCCCGACGAACTGCTGCCGCGCCTGGGCGACCGCTTCTTCCGCCTGCCCGGCCAGGCGCATGCGGGCAGCGGGCTGGGGCTGTCGATCGCCACGCGCATCGCCGCGCTGCACGGCCTGGTGCTGCAGGCGCGGCGCGACAGCGGTGTTTTCGTGATGCGCGTGAGCCCGGCCTGAGCGCCTATGAAGCATTCCGCCACACCCGCTCGCGCGCCGGAAACGGCGCCGCTCGTCGTTGCAAATGCTCGCCATAGCTCGGGCTATGGCTGCGCTTTGCGCCTGGATCGACACCGTTTCGCGACGCCCGCTCGGGCGCGCCGGAATGCTTCACAGGCTCTGAGCGCCGGCGCCGCTACAGCGGGGCCGCCGGGCCGAAACCGAACAGCGCCGCCAGCAACCGCGCCGGGAACTGGCGCACCGCCGCGTTGTAGGCGAGCACGGCGTCGTTGAACAACTGGCGCGCGAAGCCCAGGCGCTGCGCCGCGTCGCCCAGCACCGCGCGCAGCTTGGCCAGCCCCTCGTCGGCGGCGAGTTCGCGCTGCTGTTCGGCCAGCGCCAGCACGCGCGACTGCGCCGCGGCCAGCGCGGCGTCGGCCGCGGCAAAGGCGCTGGCGTGGGCCGCCAGCGCGGCGCGCGCGCGCAACGCCTCGGCCGCGGCCTGGGCGCGCGCCTGGGCGGCGGCGAGGGCATCGAGCGCGCCGGCTTCGCCCGCCAGCGGCTCGCGCAGCGCCTCGAGCAGCGCGCGCAGCGCCGCGGCGCGGCGCTGCAGCGGCTCGTCGAACTGCGCGCAGGCGCCGACGATGGCGTTGCGATGGCCGACCAGCCGGTTGTGCGCGCCCAGCGCCCAGAACACCGCCAGCGCGGCGAGGGCGATCAGCAGCCACTGCGGGGTGTCCATCGCATTCGCCGCTGGCCGGCGCCTAGAACGAGCCGAACACCGAGCCCAGCACGATCACCGTGACCAGCGCGAGCAGCGCGCTGACGATGCCGACCATCACGATGTCGAAGTAGCTGTCCTTGTGCGAACTGCCGCACACCGCCAGCAGCGTGACCACCGCGCCGTTGTGCGGCAGGCTGTCCAGCGAGCCGGCGCCGATGGCCGCCACGCGGTGCAGCAGCGCCGGGTCGATGCCGTGCGCGGCGGCCAGCTCCATGTAGGTTTCGCCCAGCGCGGCGAGCGCGATGGTCATGCCGCCCGAGGCCGAGCCGGTGAGTGCCGACAGCACGTTGGTGGCCACCGCCAGCCCGACCAGCGGCCCGCCTTCGATGCCCAGCACCCAGTCGCTGACCACCTGGAACGCCGGCAGCGCCGCGACCACCGCGCCGAAGCCGACCAGGCTGGCCACGCTGATCACCGGCAGCACCGACGCGTTGAGCCCGGCGTCGACGCTTTCGCGCAGCGCGTTCAGGCGCGGCCGGTTGAGCAGGTACAGCACGACGATCGCCGCGGCCAGCGCGACGATCACCGACCACACGCCGCCCACCGAATACAGCGAGGTCTCGCCCCACTGCGGCAGCGCCAGGAAGGCGGTGTCCATGCGCGGCAGCACGAGCAGCGACATCGTCAGGTTGACCGCCATCACCACCCCCAGCGGCAGCATCGCCACGACGATGCTGGGCGGCGCCATGGCGCGCCGGCCGTGGGCGGCTTCGGCCGGGTCGAAGGCGGCGGCGGTGGTGGCGCGCTCGCGCACCACGGTGTCGGTGGTGGATTGGCCCGGTGCCGCGATCGGCCCGCCGAAACCTTCGCCCGCGGCGCGCGCGCGCCTTTCGGCACGGCCCAGCCACCACAGGCCGAAGCCCAGCATCACCGCCGAGGCGATGATCCCCAGCCCCGGTGCGGCAAAGGGCGTGGTGCCGAAGAAGGGCATCGGGATCGCGTTCTGGATCGCCGGCGTGCCCGGCATCGCGGTCATGGTGAAGGTGGTGGTGCCCAGCGCCACGGCGGGTGCCAGCAGCCGGTTCGGGATGTCGGCGGCGCGGAACAGCGCCTGGCCCATCGGCGCGATCACGAACATCGCCACGAACAGGCTGACGCCGCCGTAGGTGACCAGCGCGCCGGCCAGCACCACCGCCAGCACCGAGCGCGACGGGCCCAGCTTGTCGGTCATGAAGTTGGCGATGGCCGTGACCGAGCCGCTGTCGTCCATCAGCTTGCCGAACAGCGCGCCCAGCAGAAACAGCGGGAAGAACTGCGCGATGAAGCCGGCGGCCGAGCCCATGAAGGTCTGCGTCCAGTGCGCCAGCAGCGGCTGGCCCGAAAAGGCCGCGGCCACCAGCGCGGCCAGCGGCGCCAGGCCGAGCACGCTCCAGCCGCGGTAGGCCAGCCACACCAGCAGGCCCAGGCCGACGAGGATGCCGAGCAGTCCCATGGCGCGGCCCTCAGCAGGCGGCCAGCATGGCGTCCAGGTCCAGCGACGAGCGGTGGCCCAGGTTGGCGCCGTGCTCGGCCATGAAGACTTCGGCGCAGCGCCGTCCCTCGTTGCGCAGCCCCTGCAGGAAGCGCCACTCGGTGATCAGCTTCGAGCTGGAGTCGACCTCGTCGACGCGGTCCGAGGCGATGCGGTGCACGCGCATCGACGCCCAGCGCGCGCTTTCGCCGTCGCCCACGTCGGGCACCTTGTTCGCCAGCTTGTGCAGCAGCGCGATCATGCGCAGCTCCTTGACCAGCGGCGCATTGAAGGCGACCTCGTTGAGCCGGTTCAGGATGTCGCGTGCCGTCTTCGGCACGGCGTCGCGCACGATCGGGTTGATCTGCACCAGGATGGTGTCGTGCGAATTGGTCTCGCGCACCAGCGGCGTGATCGTCGGGTTGCCGACGTAGCCGCCGTCCCAATACGCCTCGCCGTCGATCTCCACCGCCTGGAACATGGTCGGCAGGCAGGCCGAGGCGATCAGCACATCGGGCGTGATCTCGGCGTTGCGGAAGACGCGGCCGGTGCCGGTGCGCACGTTGGTGGCGGTGATGAACAGCTGCTGTCGCGCCTTGGCCAGGCAGGCGAAGTCCACCGTCTCGGCCAGGATGCTGCGCAGCGGGTGCGCGTTCATCGGGTTCAGGTCGTAGGGCGAGAACATGCGGCTCATCACCTCGAAGCCCATGTACAGCGGCGAGTTCTGCAGCGTCCACTGCCCCGACAGCATCGCCCAAGGGCTGCGCTGCAGCGGGCTGAAGCGGCCGGCGTCGGCGGTGGCCTTCCAGAAGGTTTCCAGCGCCGCCTTGGCGCCTTCGGCCCCGCCGTGCTCGTAGCCGCTGGCCATCACGGCGGCGTTCATCGCGCCGGCCGAGGTGCCCGAGATGCCCTCGATCTGCAGCCCCGGCTCCTCGAGCAGACGGTCGATCACGCCCCAGGTGAAGGCGCCGTGCGCGCCACCGCCTTGCAGGGCCAGGTCGATGAGCAGGGGTTTGGAGGCAGACAAAGGCATGGCTCTTCCGTAACGTTTGTGCGGTGCAGCATGATAACGGGGGCCCCGGTGCGGCGGCCGCACGCTAGGTAATCGGCCGATAACGCGGGCAGCGCCGCGCCTTCAGCCCCGAATCTCGCCCTGGCCCAGCACCACCCACTTCAGCGAGGTCAGCCCGTCCAGCCCGACCGGGCCGCGGGCGTGGAACTTGTCGGTGCTGATGCCGATCTCGGCGCCCAGCCCGTACTCGAAACCGTCTGCGAAGCGGGTGCTCGCATTCACCATCACGCTGGCGGAATCGACTTCGCGCAGGAAGCGCATCGCATGCGGGTGGCTCGTGGTCAGGATCGCATCGGTGTGCTTGGAGCCGTAGCGGTTGATGTGCGCGATGGCCTCGTCCAGGCTGTCGACCAGCTTGATGCTGATGATCGGCGCCAGGTATTCCTCGGCCCAGTCGGCTTGCACCGCATCGACCACGTCGGCGCCGGGCACGCCCGCGAGCAGCGCCTTGGCGGGCGCGTCGCAGCGCATCTGCACCCCCTTGGCCGCGAAGACCGCACCCAGGCGCGGCAGGAAGGCCGGCGCCACCGCGCGGTGCACCAGCAGCGACTCGGCCGCATTGCAGGGGCTGACCTTCTGCGTCTTGGCGTTGTCGGTGACGCGCAACGCCTGTTCCAGGTCCACCGTTTCGTCGACGTAGATGTGGCAGTTGCCGTCCAGGTGCTTGATCACCGGCACACGGGCTTCGGCACTGATGCGCTCGATCAGGCTCTTGCCGCCGCGCGGGATGATCACATCGACGTACTCGGGCATCGTGATCAGCCGGCCCACCGCGGCGCGGTCGGTGGTCTGCACCAGCTGCACCGCATCGGCCGGCAACCCGGCGGCGACCAGCGCCGCCTGCACTTCGCGCCACAACGCCAGGTTGGACTGCAGCGCCTCGGAGCCGCCGCGCAGGATGCAGGCGTTGCCGCTCTTGATCGCCAGCGAGGCGGCTTCGATGGTGACGTTGGGCCGGGCCTCGTAGATCATGCCGAACACCCCCAGCGGCACACGCATGCGCCCCACGCTGATGCCGCTGGGCCGGCGTTTCAGCTCGGTGATCTCGCCCACCGGGTCGGGCATCGCGGCGATCTGCTCGCAGCCCTGGGCCACGGTCTCGATGATCGGCGGCGTCAGCTGCAGCCGGTCCAGCAGCGGCGCGGCCAGGCCGGCGGCGCGTGCGGCGTGCAGGTCCAGCGCGTTGGCCCGCTGCAGCGCGTCGGCGTTGGCGCGCAGCCGCGCCGCCAGGCCGCGCAGCGCATCGTTCTTCGCCGCGGTGGGCGCGGCCGCCATCGTGCTGGCCGCGGCGCGTGCGGCCGTGCCCACGTGGGCCATGTAGGCGGGGATGTCGGTGGGGTTCATGGCCGGGATTTTCCTCCGAAGCGGTGTCACTGCGGCAGCAGGCCCAGCCGGCCCAGCACGCCCAGCCACAGCGCCGCGCTCGCCATGTAGCCCAGCGTCGACAGTACGATCGCCGCCGTCGCCTCGGCCTGCTGCGCCGCATAGCGCTGCGCGAAGATCAAGGCATTGGCGCCCACCGGCACCGCGGCGGCCATCACCATCACCGCCAGCGGCAGCCCGCCCAGGCCGAAGCCGAAGCGTGCGCTGGCCAGCACCAGCGCCGGCACCAGCAGCAGCTTGGCCGCGGCGATGGCGGCCGGCGCAAGCAGGCCGCCCTGCACGCCGTAATAGGCCAGCGACAGGCCGATCAGCACCAGGCACAGCGGCACTACCGCGCTGCCCAGCAGTTGCAGCACCTCGTCGGCCAGCGCCGGCAGGCCCAGGCCCGCGGCGTTCCAGGCCAGCCCGGCCAGCACCGGCAGCACCACCGGGTGGATCACGGTATTGCGCACCGTGGTGGCCAGCGTGCGCACGAGGCTGCCGCCGCCTTCGCGCCGTGCCTTGTCGTGCGCCAGGTCGAGTTCGACCAGCGTGGTGCTCAGCGACAGCAGCACCAGCGCGTGCACGCTGACCACCATCAGGTGCAGCCCCAGGCCCGCTTCGCCGAATACGGCAGTGGCCATCGGGATGCCCATCTGCACGTTGTTGCCGAAACCCACCGCGATCGCGCGCACCGCCGGCGCCGCCACCGGCAGCGCGGGCGCGTGGCGGCGCCGCCGCCGCTGCCAGGCGTGCACCGCCAACATCAGCGCCAGTATCGGCAGGAAGTAGGCGACCAGCATGCGCCACGGCAGCGCGGCCAGGTCGAGCCGCGCCGTGGTGCGAAACAGCAGCGCCGGCACGAAGATGTAGAAGGCCGCCGCCGACAGCACGCGCGCCGGGTCGGCTTGCGGCGCACCCAGCCAGCGCAGCCGCCCGGCCAGCCAGCCCAGCGCCACGGTGGCCAGGATGGCGAGCAGCTTGAAGAAGACGGCGGCAGTCATCGGACGGCACGCCGTCGTCGCGCTGGCGCAGCGTCGAACACTGCACTAGTGCGGTGTTCGACGCTGCGCAGCACATAAAACCGCGTCTTTGCCGCCCTGGCGTCGTTGCAAATCCTCGCGATACCTTCGGGTATCGCTGCGGTTTGCGTCTAGCCAGGACGACAAATCCATCGGTTTTCTTAAGCGCTTCACAGCGTCGAACACTGCACTAGGCCGTCTTGCGCGCTGGCGTCTTCTTCGCTGCCGCCGCCTTCTTCGCCGCGGCGGGCGCCGCGCCGCGCGCCGGGCGCGGCTCGAACTCGAAGCCGACCTTGCCGGCCTTGTCGTCGAAGGCGAGAAAGGCCTTGAACTTGCGCCGCGTCTTGTTGGACACGAAGCCGTCGAGCAGGTCGGTCTTGCCGCCGTGCAGCAGCTTGCCCAGTTGTTCGCGCGACACCGGCTGCTGCAGGATGATGCGCCCGGTCTTGAAGTCGCAGGTGACGTGCGCGCCCACCGCGTGCTCGCACACGTAGTTGGTGCCGTGCTCGTACACATGGCCGCGGCACTTGGGGCACGCGCCCAGGCTTTGCTGGGCGGAGAAGTCCACCGCCTCGCCCGACTCGGCTTCGCGCTTGGCGTCCTCGCCGAAATCGAACTCGAGCTTCCAGTTGGCGATGTCGTCGTCGCGCACCAGCTTCAACTCGGCGCTGAACGGCCAGCCGGCCTTGGAGCGGAAGCCCTCCAGCGGGCCTATTCGCTTGTCGCGCAAGAAGCTCTCGGCTTCGGCCAGCTCGAAGCTGCGCCCGCCGGGGATCTTGCTGATGCTGAAGCCGCAGCCCTCGCCCGCAGCGGCGGGCCCGGTGCAGGCATAACGCCGGTAGTTCTCCTTGACCACGCCGCCGCAGTTCGGGCAGGGCGTGGCCAGCGTCGCGTAGTCGCCGGGGATGGTGTCGCGGTCGTACTCCTTGGCCTTCATCACGATGCGCTCGGCCATGCGCGCGACGTCGGCCATGAAGGCGGCGCGGTCGAGCCGGCCGTGTTCCATCTCGGCCAGACGGTATTCCCAGTGGCCGGTCAGCTCGGGTTTGGTCAGGTCCTGCACGTCCAGCCCGCGCAGCAGCGTCATCAGCTGGAAGGCCTTGGCGGTGGGCACCAGCTCGCGGCCGTCGCGCAGCATGTACTTCTCGAGGATCAGCCCTTCGATGATCGCCGCGCGCGTGGCCGGCGTGCCCAGGCCTTTTTCGGCCATCGCCGCGCGCAGCTCGTCGTCGTCGATCAGCTTGCCAGCGCCTTCCATCGCCGACAGCAGCGTGGCCTCGGTGTAGCGCGCCGGCGGTTTGGTCTTCAGCGCCAGCACGTCCACGCTTTCGGTGTGCACGGTCTCGCCCGGCGCCACCGGCACCAGGTTGGCATCTTCTTCCTGCGCTTCCTTGCCGTAGACCGCCAGCCAGCCGGGTTTGACCAGCACCTTGCCGTTGGTCTGGAACTTGTGCTGCTGCGCGTCGACCGTGACGGTGGAGATGCGCGTGGTCACCAGGAATTCCGCCGGCGGATAGAACACCGCGAGGAAGCGCTTGACCACCAGCTCGTACAGCTTGGCCTCGGCCTCGCTCAGGCTCTTGGGCGCAAGCAGCGTCGGGATGATCGCGAAGTGGTCCGACACCTTGGTGTTGTCGAACACGCGCTTGCCGGGTTTGACGTAGCCCTCCTTCAGCGCCAGCGCCGCATGGCCGCCGAGCGCTTGCAACGGCCCCGGCAGATCCTCCTGGGCCAGCATGTCGAAGGTGTTCTTCACCACGCCCAGGTAGTCCTCGGGCAGGTGGCGCGAATCGGTGCGCGGGTAGGTCAGCACCTTGTGTTTTTCGTACAGCGCCTGCGCCAGCGACAGCGTGGTCTTGGCCGAGAAACCGAAACGCGAGTTGGCCTCGCGCTGCAGCGTGGTCAGGTCGTACAGCGCGGGGCAGCTGCTGGTGGTGGGCTTGGATTCTTCGCTGACGCTGGCCGGTCGGCCGCGCACCGCCGCGGCGATGGCTTGCGCGCTGGCTTCGTCCCACAGCCGCTCGGCCCGCAGCTCGGCATCGTCGGGGTTCTTCTTCCACGCCGGGTCGAACCACCGGCCCTGGTACTGGCCGGCCTGCGCGTCGAAGCTGGCGCGCAGCTCCCAGTAGTCGCGCGGCACGTGGCGGCGGATCTTCTCCTCGCGCTCGACCACGATCGACAGCGTGGGCGTCTGCACGCGCCCCACCGTGGTGAGGAAGAAGCCGCCGTCGCGCGAGTTGAAGGCCGTCATCGCGCGCGTGCCGTTGATGCCCACCAGCCAGTCGGCCTCGCTGCGGCTGCGCGCGGCGTCGGCCAGGCCTTGCATCTGCTCGTCGCTGCGCAGCTGCGCGAAGCCGTCGCGGATCGCCTGCGGCGTCATGCTCTGCAGCCACAGGCGCTGCACCGGCTTGTCCAGCGGGCCCTTGGCGCCGCCCGCGTACTGCACGATCAGGCGGAAGATCAGCTCGCCCTCGCGCCCGGCGTCGCAGGCGTTGATGAGGCGGCTCACGTCCTTGCGCTTGACCTGCTTGACCACGGCGTTCAGCCGCGTCTTGGCCTTGTCGATCGGCGCCAGGTCGAAGTGCGGCGGCACCACCGGCAGGTGCGCGAAGCTCCACTTGCCGCGCTTGACCTCGTACTCGTCGGGCGCCTTGATCTCCACCAGGTGGCCCACCGCCGAAGTGACGACGTAGGCGTCGTTCTCGAAGTGCTCGGCGTGCTTTTCGAACTTGCCCGCCACGGGGGTGAGCGCGCGCACGATGTCCTGCGCCACGCTGGGCTTTTCCGCGATGATGACCGTCTTGCTCATGTCCGCTTCGTCTGCTCCTTGGCTGGCTGGCTGGCTGGCGCCGGGGCGTGCCTACAATCGCCGCCTCTCGCGCGCACGTGCACACGCGCGCGCCCACAAGATCAATGTACCCAATGAAGACCAGCGCGCAAGCCGACACGCTGCCACCCGGCCCGCGCCGCCATCGCAACGCCCGGCGCGTGCAGGTGCGGCGCAGCGGCGTGCACGGCAAGGGGGTGTTCGCGATGCTGCCGATCGCCGCCGGCCAGACCATCTTCGAATACGTGGGCGAGCGCATCAGCTGGCAGGAAGCACTGCGCCGCCATCCGCACGACCCGGCGCAGCCGAACCACACCTTCTACTTCCACATCGACGACACGCTGGTGATCGACGGCAACGTCGGTGGCAACGCGGCGCGCTGGATCAACCATTCCTGCGAAGCCAACTGCGAGGCCGACGAACGCGGCGGCCGCGTCTTCATCAAGGCGCTGCGCGACATCCACCCCGGCGAGGAACTGTTCTACGACTACGGACTGGTGATCGAGGCCCGCTACACCGCCAAGCTCAAGCGCGAATTCGCCTGCCACTGCGGCAGCGCACATTGCCGCGGCACGCTGCTGGCGCCCAAACGGCGCTGAAGGCGCGCCGCGCACCCTCCAGGAAGCACCATGCCCGCGCCGAAGATCGAGCGCCACTACCCGCGCTGGGGGGCCCAGGCGCTGTGGCAGCAGCTCGACGCCTTGCTGCCGGGCATCGGCATCGAGATCGTCGCCAGCACCGACTCGACCAATACGCGGCTGGTCGAGCGCGCGCGCCGCAGCAGCGGCCGGCGCGATGGCCCGGTCACCGCCCCCGGCCAGCTCGACGCCGCCGCGCGCGAAGCGCCGACGCCGCACGGCCGGCGCGGCGACGATGTGCGGCCGTGCCTGCTGGTGGCCGAAGCGCAGACCGCCGGGCGCGGCCGGCTGGGCCGCACCTGGCATGCCAGCCCCGGTGCCTCGCTGACCTTCTCGCTGTCGCTGCCGCTGGCGCCGCCGCAGTGGTCCGGCCTGTCGCTGGCGGTGGGCGTGGCGCTGGCCGACGCGCTGGACCCCGGCATGCCGGCGCAGCCGCCGCGCATCGGCCTGAAGTGGCCCAACGACCTGTGGCTGCTCGACGCGCCGGGGCAAGGGCGCAAGCTCGGCGGCGTGCTGATCGAGACGGTGGCCGTCGGCGAGCGGCGCATGGCGGTGATCGGCGTCGGCCTGAACGTGCGGCCGCCGCTGCCGGCGCAATTGCCGGCGCAGTTGCCGGCGCAGGAGCTGGCCAGCGGCTGCGCCTGCGCGCAGGAGCTGCAGCCCGGCATCAACCCGCCCGAGGCGCTGCGCTGCGTGGCCGCACCGCTGGCCGGCGCGCTCAGGCGCTTCGAGCGCGACGGCCTGGCGCCTTTCGTCGACGCCTACCGCCGGCGCGACCTGCTGCACGGCCGCAGCGTGCGCACCACCGATGCCGACGTGCCCGAGGGCATCGCCGAAGGCATCGACGCCCACGGTGCGCTGCTCGTGCGCGCGCGCGGGCGTTTGTTTACGCTGGTCGGCGGCGAGGTCAGCGTGCGCCCGGCCGGCGCTTGACTCGGCGATGCGCGTGCTGGTGGCGCTGTTGGCGCTGGCCAACCTGGCCTTCTTCGCGCTGGCGCAGGGCTGGGCGCTGCCCTACGCGGGCCTGAGCCGCCACGACGCGCGCGAACCGCAGCGCCTGGCCGCGCAGATCAACGCCGACGCGGTGCGCGTGGTGCCGGCCGATGTGGCCGCTGCCGCGGCGTCGGCGGCAGCGGCAGCCGCTGCGGCCAGCGCCGCCGATTGATCCCGGCGCGCTCAGCGCGGCGGCAGGCGCAGCAGCCGCAGCGTCAGGCTGGCCGTGGCCAGCGCCAACAGCCACAAGCCGCCCATCGCGCCGCCGCCGCCACCGCTGTCGGCCGCCTCGGCCGCGGGCTGCTGCGCGCGGTCTTGCGGCGCGCGCGCCAATGCGGCGTCGAGATCGGCGTTGTCGATCACCGCGGCCGTGCGCGGCGGCGCGACGTAGCTGTCGGGCGCGGCGGCGTAGCGCAGCGCCTGTTCGGCGTCGAGGATGCCGGCGCCGCACGTGGCTGTCGTGCAGATGCAGCGCCCCGGGTTGGACGCCGCGCATGCGGCGATCTTCGGCGACACCACGTGCGGGCGCGCGCTCGCGCGCAGCCCTTGCACCAGTTGCGCATGGCTCAGGCCCGGGTTCAGGCTCAGCATCAACGCCAGGGTGCCGGCCACCTGCGGCGCGGCGAAACTGGTGCCGTAGAACCGCGCATAGCCGGCGGCGCCCGGCGCGCTGCTGCCGCGGTTGGTCAGCGTGACCAGCCCGCTGTCGGCCAGATCGGCGCCCCAGTTGCCGTCGGCATCGTCGCCCGAGACGGTGGCGATGCCGCTGGCCTGCAGCGCGGCACCGAAGTTCGAGTAGTTGGCCTTGAAGCCGTCGCGGTTCAGCCCGGCCACGCCGACCACGCCGTTGCAGCTGGCCGGCCGCGACGGCGCCGACCAGTCGTTGCCCGCGGCGGCGACCACCACCACGCCGTGCGCGCGCAACTCGTCCACCGCCTGCTGGTACGCCGGCCCGCACGCGGCGCTGCCGCCGAAGCTGATGTTGAGGATGCGCGCCGGGTTCGGGTTGGGCGGCGCGCCGGGCACCGCCAGCCCGGCGGCCCAGCGCATGCCGTCGATGATGTCGCGCAACTCGGCGCCGCACTTGCCGGCCACGCGCACCGGCACGATGGCGATGCCCTGGTGGATGCCGGCGCCGCCCGCGCCGTTGCCGGAACGCGCGGCCAGCATGCCGGCGATGATGGTGCCGTGCCAGGAACTGTTGCCCGGCGTGCAGCCGGCAAACAGCCGGTTGCTCAGGTCCATCGTGCTGACGCCGTCGCCGGGGTCGCTGGCGTCGGCGTCGCGGCCGTCGCCGTCGTTGGCGTATTCGACCGTGCTGACGAAGTCGTAGCCGGCGAGCACGCGGCCGTCCAGCTCGGGGTGGGGCGTGATGCCGGTGTCCAGCACCGCCACCACCGTCGGCGCCCCCGCCGGTGCCGCGCCGGCCAGCAGCCACGCGCTTTGGAAGCCGGCGACGCCGCGCAGCCGCGCCGGCAGTGCATTGGCGTTGCTGCCGGACACCGCATGCAGCCACCACTGCTGCGGGTACAGCGGGTCGTCGGGTGCGGCCTGCAGGCGCTGCTCGCGCTGGTTGGGCTCGACCCAATCGACGTCGGGGCGCGCCAGCAGCTTGTCGCGCAGCGCCGCGGCCTCCCGTGCCGACAGCGGCGCATCGAATTCGAGCCACTGCTGGTCGCGGCCCACCGGGTGCAGACGGGGCTCGCGCCGGCCCGATGTGCCGGACAAGCCGGCCTGCCCGAGCACACGCTGCCAGCGCTGCGCTTCGTGCGCTGCCGCGCCGCTTCGCGCCTGCAGGCGTTCGTGCGCCGGCGGCTGCTGCAGCCGCACGATCAGGCCGTGGACCGGGCGGGCCTGGACGGCGCCGTCGGCCTCGCCCGCCTGCGCCAGCGGCGCGGCGCCGAGCGTGGCGGCCCACGCCAAGGCAGCGCCGCGGTGCAGCCAGCGATGCCCGGCGCGCATGGCCGGGCGGCTCAGCGGCCGGCCATCACGCGCACCATCTCCAGCACCTTGCACGAGTAGCCCCACTCGTTGTCGTACCAGGCGACGACCTTGACGAAGCTCTTGTCCAGCGCGATGCCGGCGTCGGCGTCGAAGATGCTGGTGCGGCTTTCGCCGCGGAAATCGGTGGCCACCACCTTGTCGGTGGTGTAGCCCAGCACGCCGCGCATGCTGCCTTCGGAGGCCGCCTTCATCGCCGCGCAGATCTCGTCGTAGCTGGCTTCCTTGCTCAGCTCGACCGTCAGGTCGACCACCGACACGTCGGAGGTGGGCACGCGGAAGGACATGCCGGTGAGCTTCTTGTTCAGCTCGGGGATCACGCGGCCCACCGCCTTGGCCGCGCCGGTGCTGCTGGGGATGATGTTCTCGAGGATGCCGCGCCCGCCGCGCCAGTCCTTGTTGCTCGGGCCGTCCACCGTCTTTTGCGTGGCGGTGGCGGCGTGCACGGTGGTCATCAGCCCGCGCTTGATGCCCCAGTTGTCGTGCAGCACCTTGGCCACCGGCGCTAAGCAGTTGGTGGTGCAGCTGGCGTTGCTGATGATCGCCTCGCCGGCATATTTGGCGTGGTTGACGCCGTAGACGAACATCGGCGTGTCGTCCTTGCTCGGCGCCGACATGATCACCTTCTTCGCGCCGGCCGACAGGTGCTTGCGCGCGCCGGCATCGTCCAGGAACAGCCCCGTGGCTTCGACCACCACGTCCACGCCCAGGTCGCCCCACTTCAGCGCCGCCGGGTCGCGCTCGGCGCTCAGGCGGATGCGCTTGCCGTCGACGATCAAGGTGTGGCCGTCGACCGCGACCTCGCCGCCGAAGCGGCCGTGCACGCTGTCGTACTGCAGCATGTAGGCCAGGTAGTCGGGCTCGAGCAGGTCGTTGATGGCCACGACTTCGATGTCGGGGAAGTGCTTGACCGCGGCGCGAAACACCATGCGCCCGATGCGGCCGAAACCGTTGATGCCGATCTTGATGGTCATGAGCGTGGACTCCTGATGAACGATGAAGGATGAACGAGGAACGAAGCGAAGGCCTGGTCAGCCGGCCAGCACCTTGCGCACGATGGCGGCCAGGTTGTCCGGCGTGAAATGGAACAAGGGGAACAGCGCCGCGGCCGGCGCGCTCTCGCCGAAGCGGTCCAGCCCCAGCACCGCGGCGCAGCCGTACTTCCACCAGCCGTCGGTGACGCCGGCCTCGACCGCGACGCGCGGCAGCTTCGGCGGCAGCACGCTGGCCTTGTAGGCGGCGTCCTGGCGGTCGAACACCGTGGTGCTGGGCATGCTGACCACTCGCACCGCGATGCCGCCCTTGGCCAGTTCGGCCTGCGCGTGCAGCGCCAGCTGCACCTCGGAGCCGGTGGCGATGATCACCGCCTGCGCCGATCTCTTCAGCCCCACCTCGGAAGGCTCGGCCAGCACGTACGCGCCCTTGGCGATCGGGTCCAGCGCGCTCTTGGGCGCATAGGCCAGGTTCTGGCGGCTCAGCAGCAGCGCGCTGGGGCGTTCGGCATGGATCAGCGCCATCGACCAGGCCACCGCGGTTTCCGCCGTGTCGGCCGGGCGCCACACGTCCAGCCCCGGGATCAGGCGCAGCGCCGCCGCGTGTTCCACGCTCTGGTGCGTGGGGCCGTCCTCGCCCAGGCCGATGCTGTCGTGCGTGAAGACATGGATCACGCGGCGCTTCATCAGCGCGGCCATGCGGATGGCGTTGCGGCTGTAGTCGCTGAAGGTGAGGAAGGTGCCGCCGTAGGGGATGAAGCCGCCGTGCAGCGCGATGCCGTTCATCACCGCCGCCATGCCGAACTCGCGCACGCCATAGTTGATGTGGCGCCCGCGCCGGCCGTCGGCGTCGACGGGCGCGCCGTCGCCGCCGAAGCGCAATGCCGGCGTCGACGCGGTGTTCGTCAGGTTCGAGCCGGTGAGGTCGGCCGAGCCGCCGAGCAGCTCGGGCAGCGCCTGGGTGAAGGCTTCCAGCGCGAGCTGGCTGGCCTTGCGCGTGGCCACGGTTTCGCACCTGGCGTGCGCGGCGACCGCCACGTCGACGGCCGCCTGCGCGAAGCCGGCCGGCAACTCGCCGCGCAGCCGCCGCTGCAGCTCGTCGGCCAGGTCGGGGAAGGCGTCGCGGTAGGCGCTCAGGCGTGCTTGCCAGTCGGCCTGCGCCAACGCGCCGCGCGCCTGGTGGTCCCACAGCGCGTAGGCCTCGTCGGGCACGACAAAGGGCGGCCAGTTCCAGCCCAGCGCTTCGCGCGCGCGTGAGATCTCGTCGGCACCCAGCGGCTCGCCGTGCGCCTTGGCGGTGCCGGCACGCTGCGGCGCGCCGTTGCCGATGGTGGTGCGGCACACGATCAGCGTCGGCCCGGTGGCCGCGGTGGCCGACTGGTGCGCCTGCGTCAGCGCCGCGTCCACCGCGTCCACCTGCTGGCCGTCGATCGGGCCGATCACCTGCCAGCCGTAGGCCTGGAAGCGCTGGCGCACGTCGTCCACGTACCAGGGCCGCACCGCGCCGTCGATGCTGATGCCGTTGTCGTCGTACAGCGCCACCAGCTTGTTCAGCTTCCACGCGCCGGCCAGTGCGGACGCTTCGTGGCTGATGCCTTCCATCATGCAGCCGTCGCCCAGGAAGACGTAGGTGTGGTGGTCGACGATGGCGTGGCCGGGGCGGTTGAACTCGTGTGCCAGCAGCTTTTCGGCCAGCGCCATGCCCACCGCGTTGGCCAGGCCCTGGCCCAGCGGGCCGGTGGTGGTCTCCACGCCGGGGGCGACGTCGACCTCGGGGTGCCCCGGCGTCTTGCTGTGCAGCTGGCGGAAACGCTTCAGTTCGTCCAGCGGCAAGGGGTAGCCGCTCAGGTGCAGCACCGCATACAGCAGCATCGAGGCATGGCCGTTGGACAGCACGAAGCGGTCGCGGTCGGCCCAGTGCGGGTCGGCCGGGTTGAACTTCAGATGCCGGCCCCACAGCGCCACCGCCATCTCGGCCATGCCCATCGGCGCGCCGGGGTGGCCGGAGTTGGCCTGCTGCACGGCGTCCATCGCCAGCGCGCGGATGGCGTTGGCCATCAGGGAAGTGTCGTTGTCGGAAGTCGCTGGCATGGGCTGAAAGGCTCTTGATTTGCCAAGGGCCTCGAGAGGGGGCGAACCGGGCGATTTTAGGCCCCGCCCCGGCGGGCCGAATCCTTGCACCGCAGCCGGCTGCCTAAACTGCCGCGCATGAAAGCCCTGATCCTGGCCGCAGGCCGCGGCGAGCGCATGCGCCCGCTGACCGACACCACGCCCAAACCGCTGTTGCCGGTGCGCGGCAAGCCGCTGATCGAATGGCACCTCGAAGCCTTGGCCCAAGCCGGCGTGCGCGACGTGGTGATCAATACCGCGTGGCTGGAAGCGCAGTTCCAGCCCGCGCTGGGCGACGGTGCGCGCTGGGGCCTGTCGATCCGCTATTCCAGCGAAGGCCGCGACCACGGCGGCGCGCTCGAGACCGCCGGCGGCATCGCCAAGGCGCTGCCCTGGCTGGTTCGCAACGAGGACGACGCCTTCTGGCTGGTCTCGGCCGACATCTTTGCGCCGGGCTTTGCCTTCGACGCGGCGAGCGCCGCGCGCTTCGCGCAGCGGCGCGAACTGCTGGCGCACCTGTGGCTGGTGCCGAACCCGCCGTTCCATGCGCAAGGCGACTTCGGCCTGGACGCGCAAGGTTTTGCGCTGGCGGACCCGGCCGCCGCGGGCCGGCGCTGGACCTATGCCAACTTCGCGTTGCTGCGCGCCGGGCTGTGTCGCGACATCGCCGTGGGCACGGTGGCCAAGCTCGGCCCGCTGCTGGCCGCGGCGATGCGCGAGCGCCGCGTCACGGCCGAGGTCTACGGCGGCGAGTGGCACAACCTGGGCACGCCGCAGCAGCTGAGCGCGCTGCACGCCGGCTGACGGCGCTTGCAGGTCGGCGAACCCGCCACCGCCATCGGCTATCGTGCCGCGCATGAGGAGCACCGCACTCGACTTGGCCGTGATCGGCGCCGGCCCGGTGGGGCTGACGCTGGCGCTGCTGGCCGCGCGCACATTGCCGCACGCGCGCATCAGCGTGTTCGACCGCCGCGAGGCGGCGCAGGACGTCGGCGCCGACCCGCGCACGCTGGCGCTGTCGCTGGGCAGCGTGCACTTGCTGCAGCGGCTGGGCTGCTGGCCCGCGGCGGTGGCGCAGCCGATCCTGGGCGTGCACGTGTCGCAGCTGGCGGCCACTTTGCCCGCGCGGCTGCCGCCGGGCGCGGCCGAGGTGCACATCCGCGCCGCCGACGAGGGCGTGGCCATGCTCGGCGCGGTGCTCGCCTACGGTGAACTGGTCGCGCCGCTGCAGCAGGCCTGGCTGGACAGCGCGCGGCAGGAGCCGCAGCGGCTGCTCAACCGCTTCGGCACCGCCGTGGCGGCACTGAAGCCGCTGCCCGACGCGGTGGAGCTGGACGCCGGCATCGCCGAGCGCTTCGACCTGGCCGTGGTGGCCGAAGGCGGCGTCTTCGGGCAGCCGCCGCACGGCAGCCTGGCCGGGCAGCACGCGCGCCGAGCGCTGGTGCGCGACTACGGCCAGACCGCCTGGGTCGGCACCGCCACGCTGCAAGGCGCCACGCCGGGGCTGGCGCTCGAACGCTTCACGCACCACGGCCCGCTGGCGCTGTTGCCGCTGCGCGCGGTCGGCGGCCAGGCCCGGGCCGCGCTGGTGTGGTGCGTGCGCGGCGGCGACGACCCGGTGCGTGAACTCGACGCCGCGCAGCGCCAGGCGGTGCTGAACACCTTGCTGCCCGAGGCGGCGGGGCGCATCGTCGGCTTGTCGGCATTGAAGGCCTTTCCGCTCGGGCTGACTGCCGAGCGCACGCTGGTCGACGGACGCAGCGTGCGCATCGGCAATGCGGCGCAGACGCTGCACCCGGTGGCCGGCCAGGGCTTGAACCTGGGGCTGCGCGACGCGTACGAGCTGGTGCAGGTGCTGCGCCACAGCGCCGGCGTGGACGCGGCGCTGCAGCGCGTGGAATGGGCGCGCGCCGCCGACCGCTGGTCGATGATCGCTGCCACCGACTTCCTGGCGCGCAGCTTCACCTGGCAACTGCCGGGGCTGGCTGCGGCGCGCGGCCTGGGGCTGGCGGCGCTGCAGGCGGCCGCACCGCTGAAGTCGCTGCTGGCGCGGCGCATGATGTTCGGCGCGCGCTGAGCGTCGGGCCAAGCGCCACGGCAAGGCGCCAGCGTGCCGCGCACCTTCACCGCCGCGTCCAGCTCGGCCACGCCGTGCGCGTTCAGCGCCTGCTGGCGCAGGCGATCGGCCAACTGCCGCGCCGCTTCGCCGCGGCGCGCCCAGACGCTGGCGCGCTCGAGCCGGCGCACCTCGCGGTAGGCCAGCGGCAGCATCGCGGCCACGCGCCCGGCGCCGATCACCAGCAGGTGCGCGGCATCGGCGCGCGCCAGCCACGACGCCGCCAGCGCCGACGCGGCGGCGGTGCGCCGCGCGGTCAGCTCGTTGCCGTCGAGCAGCGTCGGCGGCACGCGTCGTGCCGGAAACAGCTGGCGTGCAAGGCCGGCCAGCCCAGCGCTGCATTGCCGGGGGCGATAGGGATGATCTTCACGCCGCAGCGCGCGCGGCCCTGGCGACGGCGGCGGCGTCGAGCACCCGCACCGCGTGCTTCTCAGGTGATGACGCTGGGCGCGGCGCGGCCGCTGCGTTCGCGCAGGCGCGTCAGCGCCTCGGCCGCGGCGATCAGCGGGCGCAGCGCGGTTTGCGTGTCGATGCCGTGGCGCGCGGCATCGGCTTCGAAGCGCTCCAGGTACAGCCGCAGCGTCGCGCCTTCGGTGCCGGTGCCCGATTGGCGCAGCACCAGGCGCGAGCCGTCGTCGAAGAAGACGCGCAGGCCCTGCGCGCGGCTGACCGAGCCGTCGACCGGGTCGGTGTAGTCGAAGTCGTCGGCGCGCTGCACCGCCAGGCCGGCCAGCCGGCGGCCCGGCAGCCGCGGCAGCGCCTCGCGCACTTCGTCGACGATGGTCTGGGCCAGCACCGCATCCACGCCTTCGTAGTCGTGCCGCGAATAGACATTGCGGCCGAAGCGCGCCCAGTGCTCGCGCACCAGCTGCTCGACGCCGATGCCGCGCACCGCCAGGATGTTCAGCCAGAACAGCACCGCCCACAGGCCGTCCTTCTCGCGCACGTGGTCCGATCCGGTGCCGGCGCTTTCTTCGCCGCACAGCGTGCACAGGCGGGCATCGAGCAGGTTGCCGAAGAACTTCCAGCCGGTGGGGGTTTCGTGGCAGGCGATGCCCAGCGAGCGGGCGACGCGGTCGACCGCGGCGCTGGTGGGCATCGAGCGCGCCACGCCCGCGAGCCCGGCCGCATAACCCGGCACCAGCGCCGCGTTGGCCGCCAGCACTGCCAGGCTGTCGCTGGGCGTGACGATGAAGTCGCGCCCGACGATCATGTTGCGGTCGCCGTCGCCGTCGCTGGCGGCGCCGAAGTCGGCTGCGCCGGCGCCCGACATGCGTGCGATCAGCTCGCTGGCGTAGGTCGGGTTCGGGTCGGGGTGGCCGCCGCCGAAGTCGGCCAGCGGGCGGCCGTTGATCACGCTGCCGGCCGGCGCCCCGAGCCGGCCTTCGAGGAGGGCGTGTGCGTAGGGCCCGGTGATCGCGTGCATCGCATCGAAGCAGATGCGAAAGCCGCCGCGGCTCAGCAGCGCGCGGATGCGTTCGAAGTCGAACAGGCGCTCCATCAGGCGCGCGTAGCTGGCCACCGGGTCGACCACCTCGAGCTGCATCGCGCCCAGCACGGCGTGACCGTCGCGGCCCAGCTCGGCGTCGGCCGCATCCAGCGTCAGCCAGCGCTCGATGGCCAGCGTGCGCCGGTGTATCGCCTCGGTGAGCTTTTCCGGCGCCGGCCCGCCGTTGGCGATGTTGAACTTGATGCCGAAGTCGCCGCCGGGGCCGCCGGGGTTGTGGCTGGCCGACAGGATCAGGCCGCCGGCCGCGCCGCGGCTGCGGATCAGCTCGCTGGCCGCCGGCGTCGACAGCAGCCCGCCGCGCCCGACGATGACGCGCGCCACGCCGTTGGCCGCGGCCAGGCGCACGATGGTCTGCACCGCGACATCGTTGTAGTAGCGGCCGTCGCCGCCCAGCACCAGCGTGCCGCCGCGCAGATCGGGCACGCAGTCGAAGACCGACTGCACGAAGTTTTCGAGGTAACCCGGCTGCCGGAAGACCGAGACCTTCTTGCGCAGCCCCGAGGTGCCGGGCTTCTGGCCCTCGAACGGCCGGGTGGGAACGGTCTTCAGCGGCATCGCGCGGCCTCGAAAGGGCTGCGGCGCCTCGGCACTTCAGGCGGCGGCGCTGCGGACCCGGCGGTGTTCAGTGGTGCGCGCCGCGGCGCATGCAGGCGACGCACACACCGCGGCACGACGCGCGTGGGCCGTGTCAGGCCGCGGCCACGGCCTGCTGGGCCAGGCACTTGTTGCACTTGCCCAGGCCCGGCAGGCGCGGGTCGGGTTTGCCGTCACCGGTCTTGAAGTTGGCCTGGCAGCGGCGGCACACGTACATCTTGGAACTGGACATCATCGGCTTGACACCCGAGCCGCTGGCCGGCCGCGCGGCCGTGTACTCAGCCTGGGTCTGGCGCAGACGCTGTCCGGTTTCCGAAACAAAAGGAACAGAAGAACGTTTGGTGGCCATGAGCATCATCCGCTGAATCCCGCAATTGCCTGCGATTTTAGCCGATCGACCCGCGTTCGGACAGCGTGCGGGTATTGCCGCGCGCGCCGGCTACAGCCGGCGGTGCCGCAGCGCGGGCAACTGCGCGCGCACCGCGTCGCGGCGCGCCGCATCGACCTCGGCGAGCACCACGCCTTCGCCTTCGGCCAGCATCGCCAGCACCTCGCCCCAGGGGTCGACGATCATGCTGTGGCCCCAGGTGCGCCGCCCGTTCTCGTGCAGCCCGCCTTGGGCCGGCGCCAGCACCACGCACTGGTTTTCGATCGCGCGCGCGCGCAGCAGCACCTCCCAGTGCGCCTGCCCGGTAGGACAGGTGAAAGCCGACGGCACGCACAACACATCGCACGGCGGCGACATCAGCGCGCGGTACAGCTCGGGAAAGCGCAGGTCGTAACACACGCTCAAGCCCACGCGCAGTGCGCCGGCCTGCAGCGCCGCCGGCTCGGCGCCGGGGTCGAGCACGCGGGCTTCGTCGAACTGCTCGCGGCCGTTGTCGAAGGCGAACAGGTGCATCTTGTCGTAGCGCGCGGCCAGCGCCCCGTCGGGGGCGAAGGCGAGCGAGCTGTTGCGCACGCGCGGGCTGCCCGCCACGCGCAGCGGCAGGGTGCCGCCGACGATCCACAGGCCGTGCGCGCGCGCCTGCGCGGCCAGGAAGCGCTGGATCGGCCCATCGCCCGGCTCTTCGGCGATCGCCAGCTTGTCCTCGTCGTGCCGGCCCAGCAGCGCGAAGTGCTCGGGCAGCGCGGCCAGTTGCGCGCCGGCGGCGGCGGCGCGTTCGAGCAGGGTGGCGGCGGCATCGAGGTTGCGCTGCAGCCGTGTGCCGGAAACCATCTGCAAGGCGGCGATCTTCATCCCGGGGGCCTCCTGTCGGCGGGTGCGGCGTTGCCGCGGTCGGCGCGCTCGATGCGCTGCACGCTGGGCTCGGCCCACGAGCCGGTGATGTGCAGCTCGCGCGTGTTGGCGGCGATCAGGGGCTCGCGCAGCGCCCACTGGGCGAACAGCGTGCCCAGGCCGACCACCGGGTTGATCGCCATCGTCGCCAGGGCGGCGCCGGCGGCGTCGAAGTTGGGCACCACGTGCACGTGCAGGTCCTGCGTTTCGCGCCGCAGATCGGCGCGGCCGTTCAGCAGCACGGTGGCCTGCATGCCGCGCAGGCGCAGGTTGTCGGTGTGGGCGATGCCTTGCGCCACCCGGATGTCGCCGTCGACGCTGTCGAACACGAAACCCTCCTGGAACAGGTCGCGGAAGTCCAGCGACAGCCGGCGCGGCAGCGCCTGCAGGCTCAGCACCCCGAGCAGCCGCGCGCCGCCGGGGTCGGCCTGCAGGAACTGGCCGGCACCGAGCTCGAGCCGCAGCTGGCCGTCCAGGCTGGTGACTTCGGGCGCCAGCGGCGAGCCGGCCCACGACAGTTGGCCGTCGATCTGGCCGCTGCCGCCGCGCAGCGCGCCGGCCATGCCCAGCCGCTCGGCGAAGGCACCGCCGTCGTGCAGCTGCAGCTTGAAATCCAGCGCCGTGCGCCTGGCGCCGCTGGCCGCCCAGCGCGCGCTGGCGCGCAGCTGCGCGTCGGGCGAATCCAGCTCGAGGCGGTCGAGCTGCCATTCGCGCAGGCCGGCCGCGCCGGGCAGCGCGCGGTTGGCCGCGGCCAGTTGCAGCCGGCCGAGCTTGTGTGCGCGCCACTCGAAATCGTCGACCACGATGTCCAGCCCCGGCAGCCGCGGCTGCGCCTTGCCCAGCACGCCGTCGCCGGCCGCGGCCGGCGCGCGCGGCAGCCACAGCCGCTGCAGCCTGGCCTTCAACACCGCGGCCTGCGGATCGGCCGACGGCACGCGGTACTCGATGTCGCCGGCCAGCTGGTCGGACTCGACGTGGCTGCGCCACAGTGTGTCGCCGCCGCCGCGCTCCTGGCTCAGCGTGGCCTGCAGCCGCGTCCACGCGTGGCCGTCGACGCGCAGTTCGTCGGCGCGCAAGCGGATCTGCTGCGGCCCCGGCAGCGCCAGCAGGTCTGCGCCGGCGGCCGTGCCGGCACGCGCGGCCAGCGCGCGCCATGCGTCCAGATCGACGCGTGCCAGGTTCAGCGACGCCTGCAGGCCCGCCGCGGGCAGCGCCGGCAGCGTGTCGTGCACCGCCGCGCTGGCGCGCAGCACGCGCGCCGCGCCGCCCGGCGCCGCGCTGCGCTCGCGCTCGAGTTGCAGTTTCAGTACCTCGCCCAGCTCGAACTGCAGCTGCTCGCGCCGGCTGTCGGGCGGCGCCGCGTCGGCCAGCGGCGTCAGCTGCAGCCGCAGCGGCAGCACCGCCGCCGCGGCCTTGGCCAGCGGCGGCGGCAGATCGAGCGCCATGCCGGCCAGGTTGCTTTGCAGCAGCAAGTCCATGCCTGCGCCGTCGGCGCCGAGCGTGCCGCGCCACGCCGCCTGGCCGCGCAGCGGCGCCGCCGCCTCGGCGAGCGCCGGCCATTGGCGCAGGCCTTCGGCGCTGGCCGTGCCGCTGAGGTTCAAACGCAGCGAGCCGGCCGCCTTGATGCTGCCGTCGACGCTGGCTTCGCCGCCCAGCCAGCGCGCGTGCAGTGCGCGCAGCCTCAGCGTGTCCGATTCGACCAGCAGGCTGCCGCGCGCGTCCAGCAGCGGCGGCACGTCGGGATGCACGCGCAACTCGGTGCCGTCCAGTTGCAGCGCGCCTTGCAGCGTCAGCGGCTGCGGCCCGGCCAGCGGCAACTGCAAGGCCAGGCTCAGCGTGCTGGGGCCGCTGGCGCGCACCGGCTCGAGCATCGGGCCCATGCCCGGGCCCAGCGGCGCCAGCTGCGCCAGGCGCAGCACATCCGCGGCCGGGCCGTGACCTTGGGCCTGCAGCTTCAGCACCGGCGTGTCGGCCGCCAGGTCGGCGATGCCGCCTTGCACGCCGCGCAGCTCGTAGCCCCACAGCCGGCCCTGCACGCGCCGCAACTGCATCGCCAGCCGGTTGAACTCGAGCTCGCCGCTGGCATGCTCGACCGGCGGCCAGGGCGCGCCCAGGAAGGCGTAGTTCACGTCGTGCAGCTGCAGCACCGCGCGGAACTCGCCGTCGCGCGCGCTGCGAAACGGAAAGCGCGCCAGATCGCCGTGGACCTTGAAGCTGGCCGAGCGCACGGTGCCGGCGCGCACCGCATCGCGCACGTGCTCGCGCGCCGTCGGCGCGATGCCCAGCGGCAGATAGCGCGCGACGCGATCGGCGCGCACCTGCTGCAGCCGCGCGTCCAGCTCGAGCCGGCCGGGCAAATGCTCGCCGCGGCCGTGGCCTGGGTGCGCGCCGCTGCGCCAGATGGCGCTGGCCTCGCCGCGCAGGTCGGCATTGGCGAACGACAGTTTGGACACGCGCAGTTCGATATCGCCGATATCGCCGGGCGCGGCGGCGTGGCTGCCGCGGTCGCCGCCGCGCCGCGCGATCTGCCACGCCAGCGTCGCGTCCAGCTGGTCCAGCGGCAGCTCGGGCTCGTCCCACACGCCGGGCAGGACCAGCGCGCCCGAGCGCAGCGACAGCCTGGCCTCGCCGCCACGCTCGGTGGCCGAGACGTCGAGCTGCGCCGCCTGCACGCCGGGGCGCGCCGGCACGCCGGGCCCGCTGGCCACGCCCGCGCGCAGCGTCAGGTCGCGCAGCTTGGCGTCGATGCGGTAGCTGTCGGGCTGCTGCGGTGCGCCGCTCCAGCGCAGCCGCAGCTTGTCGGCATGGCCGCTCGGCGCGAGCCCGGCGAGCCGTTCGCGCAGCGCCGCATCCGCCGGCAGCGCGTCGATCAGCGGGCCCAGCGAGCGCAGGTCCAGCGCGTCGGCGCTGAACTCGCCGCCGGTGACCGGCGTGTCGCGGGTCCAGCGCTGGTGCAGGTCCTGCGCCTGCTGCCAGCTCAAACGCACGTCGCCTATGGACCACGGCGGCGCTGCGCGGTCGGCCGGGGCCGCCGCGGCCAACTGGCGCAGCCGCAGCTCGATGCCCGACGCGTCGCGTGCCAGCGCCACGCGGCCGAGCAGCTGCTGCAAGCGCAACGGCTGAGACGGCTGCAACGGCTGCAACGGCTGCGACGGCTGCGACGGCTGCGACGTGGGCGCCAGCTGCAGCGTCACCGCGCGCAATGCGAAGTCCGCCGTGGCCTTGCGCACCGAGCCGTCGACGATGTCGATCCAGGCACGCAAGGCGCCGTCGCCCTCGGCTGGATCGAAGGGCAGGCTCAGCTGGCGGCGCAGCGCAGCGGCGTCCACCTGCGGGAAGTCGGCGAACAGCGTGCCGCTCCAGCGCTGCAGCTCGCCGGGCCGCGCCAGCAGCGGCTGCGTGAAGCGCGCGCGCAGCGAGAAGCGCTGCCCCCAGTGCGGCGGCGGCGTCGCGTCCAGGCGCAGCGCGTGGCTGCGCAGGCCATTGCGCAGCACGAACTGCAGGTCGCGCAGCGTCAGCGGCGCGGTGCCGGCGCGTTCGTCGATCCAGTGCAGTTCGGCATGGCGCACCACGAACTCGCCCTGGCGCAGCAGCCAGTCGCGCGCACGCGCGTCGGCGGCATCGAAATCGCCTTCCCAGGCCTGTCCGGCAAAGTGCCATCGGCCCTGCACGTCGCGCCGCGCCTGCAGCCTGGCGCCGTCGATCACGATCTGTTCGAAGCGCAGCGCCGCCGCCAGCAGCGCGCGCGGCGACAGCGCGGCTTGCACGCGCTGCACCTGCAGCGCCTCGAGGCCGTCGCGGTCGTAGACGCGCAAGTCGTGCAGCTCGAAGGTCGGCGTCCAGCCGGCCGTTTGCACCCGGATCGCGCCCAGGCCGACCTTCAGCCCGAGCGAGCGGCTGGCCACGCGCTCGACGCTCGGACGCCATTCGTCGATGTGCGGCAGAATCGCCCAGCGCAGCGCCAGCCACGCGGCCAGCAGCACGGCCCACAGCAGCAGCAGCGCCAGGCCGGCCGCGCGCGCCAGCCGCTGCGCGCGGCGCCACCAGCGCGGCAAGCTGCGCGGCGGGGTGCCGGCCAAGGCCGCTTCGGGCACGGGGGATGACGGTGACAGCATTCGGTGTTGGAACGACGACGCGCCGCACGCGGTGGGGCGCGGCCGGGCTCGCCGCGCTGCGCCGCCGGCCCTGCAACCCACGCTAGCCCACGGCAGCGGCAGCGCAGCATGACCCTGGCATCCACTCGCGACGAACCCTTGCCGGGCACATCGCCATTGTCCGCGCACAGCCGTTTCGTGCAACGCATCCGGCGCCGTTATGCCGCCGAACTGGCGCTGCTGCCGCCCGGCGAGATCGATGCCGCCGTGGTGGGCGCGCTGGTGCAGCGGCTGCGCGACGGCGGGCGCCCGCTGGCGTCGGCGCTGCGCGTGGCGCGCCAGTTGTGCCTGGAGCGGCTGGCCTGCCTGGACGTGGACCAGGCCGCGCCGCTGGCCGCCGTCACCCAGGGCATGACCGCACTGGCCGAAACCGCGCTCGAGCTGGCGCTGGCGTACGCGCTGGCCGAGGTCGAACAGCGCCACGGCGTGCCGCGCGACGCGCAGGGCCAGCGCATCGAGTTCTGGATCGTCGGCATGGGCAAGCTCGGCGGGCGCGAGCTGAACGTGTCGTCCGACATCGACCTGGTCTATGTGTACGAGGACGAAGGCGAGACCGACGGCACGGGCGCGGCGCCGGGCGCGCGCACCAGCGCGCACGAGTTCTTCACGCTGGTGGCGAAGAGGCTGTATGCGCTGATCGGCGACACCACCGACGACGGTTTCGTCTTTCGCGTCGACCTGGCGTTGCGCCCGCACGGCAATTCGGGGCCGTCGGTGTGCAGCCTGGCCATGCTCGAGCACTACCTGCAGGTGCAAGGCCGCGAATGGGAGCGCTTCGCCTGGCTGAAGAGCCGCGTCGTCGCGCCGCGCGCCAGCCTGGACAGCGGCCGCGCGCTGGCGCTGCGCGAGCTGGTCACGCCGTTCGTGTATCGCCGCTACCTGGACTACGGCGTATTCGAAAGCCTGCGCCAGCTGCACCGCAAGGTGCGCGACGAGGCGCAGCGCCGCGCCGCCGGGCGGCCCGAGCGCGCCAACGACGTCAAGCTGTCGCGCGGCGGCATCCGCGAGATCGAATTCATCGTCCAGCTGATGCTGGTGGTGCGCGGCGGCCAGAACCCCGAGGTGCGCACGCGCTCCACGCTGCGCGCGCTGCGGCAGCTCAGCGCACGCGGCCTGATGAAGGCCGCGACCGCCGAGCGCCTGGCCGAGTGCTATACCTTCTTGCGCCGCGTCGAGCACCGCATCCAGTACCTGGACGACCAGCAGACCCACCTGCTGCCCACCGCCGATGCCGACCTGGACTGGATCGCACGCAGCCTGGGCCCGGCACAGGCCGGCGACGGCGGCCGGCTGCTGGTGCAACTGGGCGAGGTGCGCGAGTTCGTCGCCACCGAGTTCGACGCGCTGCTGCACGACGGTCGGGCCGCCGCGGCCGGGCGCAACGGCTGCAGCGGCTGCGGCGGCGAACAGCCGGTGGACAGCGAGTTGCTGCTGGAACGCCTGCCCGAGCCGCTGGCCGAACGCGTGCGCGCCTGGGTGCGTCAGCCGCGGCTGGCCGCGCTGCGCGACGAAAGCAAGCTGCGGCTGGGCCGGCTGGTCAAGCGGGCCGGCGAATGCGTGGCCGACGGCCGCTGCGGCAGCGTCGCCGCGCAGCGCTTCCTCGACTGGCTCGAGCCGCTGCTGCGCCGCGAAAGCTACCTGGCGCTGCTGGTCGAGCGTCCGGCGGTGCAGGACCGGCTGCTGCGCGTGCTGGGGCTGGCGCGCTGGCCGATGCAATACCTGATGCGCCACCCCGGCGTGATCGACGAGCTGGCCGACGAGCGCATGCAGCGCGGCCGCTTCGACGCGCCGGCGTTCGTCGCCGCGTTGCAGTCGCGGCACGAAGCCTGGGCGCGCTCGGGCCAGGCCAACGAAGAGTCGCTGCTGGACACCTTGCGCCACGCGCACCATGCCGAGCTGTTCCGCACGCTGGTGCGCGACGTCGAAGGCGAGCTCACGGTCGAGCAGGTGGCCGACGACCTGTCGGCGCTGGCCGACGCGGTGCTGGCCGCCACGCTGCGCTGGGCCTGGTCGCTGCTGAAGCAGCGGCATCGCGACGCGCCGAACTTCGCCGTCATCGGCTACGGCAAGCTCGGCGGCAAGGAACTGGGCTACGGCAGCGACCTGGACGTGGTGTTCCTGTTCGACGACGCCGACGAGG
>CAYZGL010000021.1:0-21346 GCA_964477985.1 uncultured Rubrivivax sp.
CGCCCGAACTCGGCGCCGACATCGCCGAGCGCGGCATGATGCTCACCGGCGGCGGTGCGCTGCTGCGCGACCTGGACCGGCTGCTGGCCGAGGAAACCGGCCTGCCCGTGCTGGTCGCCGAAGACCCGCTGACCTGCGTCGTGCGCGGCTGCGGCATGGCGCTGGAGCGCATGGACCGCCTGGGCGGCATCTTCACCTCCGAGTGAGGCGCTGAAGACCCCCTGCCCGCGGGCGCGGCCGTCATGTCGCTGGGCACCCTCGACCGCACGCCGCCGCCGTTCTTCCGCCAGGGCCCGTCGGCGCTGACGAAGCTGGCCTTCTTCGCGGCGCTGGCGCTGTTCCTGATGATCGCCGACACGCGCTTCGAGTTCGCCAGGCCCGTGCGCGCGGCCATCGCCACCGCGCTGCTGCCGGTGCAACGCACACTCGGCGTGCCGGTGCAGTTCGTGCGCAGCGCCAACGACTACCTGCACGGCCTGGACCAGGCGGTCAGCCGCGAAAAGCTGGCGCAGGAAAAACTCGCGCTGCAGTCCGAGCGCGCCACCCGCGTCGAGCGGCTCGAGCGCGAGAACGCGCGGCTGCGCGAGCTGCTCGCGCTGCGCCCGCAGCTGCAGGTGCGCAGCACCGCCGCCGAAGTGCTGTACGAGGCCACCGACCCGTTCTCGCGCAAGCTGGTGATCGACCGCGGCGCCGTGCACGGCGTGGTGGCGGGCGCGCCGGTGATCGACCCCGACGGCGTGCTGGGCCAGGTCACGCGCGTGTTTCCGCTGAGTTCGCAGGTCACGCTGCTGATCGACAAGGACGCGGCCATCCCGGTGCTGAATGTCCGCACGCTGGCGCGCAGCGCGGCTTTCGGCGGCGCCGGCGGCGACGCGATGGAACTGCGCTACATGGCGGCCAACGCCGACGTGCAGGTGGGCGACGAACTGACCACCAGCGGCGTCGACGGCGTGTACCCGCCGGGGCTGCCGGTGGCGCGCGTGGCGGCGGTGGAGCGGCGCGCCGAATCGGGCTTTGCGCGCATCCTGCTCGCGCCCAAGGCCTCGGCCGACGGCGTGCGCCACGTGCTGGTGCTCGACCCCGTGGGCCTGCAGCTGCCGCCGCGCGAGCCGGCTGCGAGCCAAAGCACGGCGCCGGCCAAGGGCGAACGGGCCGAGCGCGCGGCCAGGCCCGAGCGCGCCGCCAAGGGCGCACGCCGGTGAGCGCGCGAAAGGCGGGGCCATGATCGTGCCGCGCGATGCCAACCAGCTGCTGCTGCCGGTCAACCCGCTGTTCATCGCGTTGACGCTGCTGCTGGCGCTGGGCGTGAACCTGCTGCCGCTGGGGCGGCATCCGGCGCAGCCGGACCTGCTGGCGCTGGTGCTGGTGTTCTGGAACGTGCACCAGCCGCGCCGCGTCGGTGTCGGCGTGGCCTTCTGCTTCGGGCTGCTGATGGACGTGCACGAAGGCGCGCTGCTCGGCCAGCATGCGCTGGCCTATACGCTGCTGAGCTTCGGTGCGATCAGCGCGCACCGCCGGCTGCTGTGGTTCGGGCTGGCCGAACAGGCGGTGCAGGTGCTGCCGCTGTTCCTCGGCGCGCACCTGGTGTCGCTGGTGGTGCGCATGCTCGCCGGCGGCATGTTCCCGGGCTGGGAACTGCTGCTGGCGCCGCTGTTCGAAGCACTGCTGTGGCCGGTGGTCACTGCCTTGCTGCTGGCGCCGCAGCGGCGCCCGCCCGACCCGGATCAGAATCGGCCGCTGTAATGTCCGAACTGAAGGACCTCGAGAACGAACTGGGCCGCTTCCGGCTGCGGCTGGTCGCGGCCGGCGTGTTCGTGCTGCTGGCCTTCGCGCTGCTGGGCGCGCGCCTGGCGTACCTGCAGGTGCAGCGCCACGAGGACCTGGCCGCACAGGCCGAATCCAACCGCACCGCGGTGCTGCCGATCGTGCCCAACCGCGGGCTGATCCTCGACCGCAACGGCGTGGTGCTGGCCACCAACTATTCCGCCTACACGCTGGAGATCACGCCGTCGCTGGCCGCCGACCTGGACGCGACCATCGACGCGCTGGCCGACATCGTCGACATCGCGCCGCGCGACCGCAAGCGCTTCAAGCGGCTGCAGGACGAAGGCAAGAGCTTCGAATCGCTGCCGATCCGCACCAAGCTCAGCGACGAGGAGGTCGCGCGCTTCATGGCGCAGCGCTTCCGCTTCCCCGGCGTCGAGGTCAAGGCGCGGCTGTTCCGCAGCTACCCGCTGGGCGAGACCGGCAGCCACCTGCTGGGCTACATCGGCCGCATCAACCAGGCCGAGAAGCAGAAGATGGAGGACTGGCCCGACGAGGACCTGGCCAACTACAAGGGCACCGAATACATCGGCAAGCTCGGCGTCGAACAAAGCTACGAAACCGAACTGCACGGCCTGACCGGCTTCGAGCGCGTCGAGACCAGCGCCGGCGGGCGTGCGCTGCGCCGCCTGAACAGCCACGCACCGACCCCCGGCAATACGCTGACGCTGTCCATCGACATCCGGCTGCAGGCCATGGTCGAGGACTTGTTCGGCGACCGGCGCGGCGCGCTGGTGGCGATCGACCCGCGATCCGGCGAGGTGCTGGCCTTCGTCAGCAAACCCACCTTCGACCCCAACCTGTTCGTCGACGGCATCGACTTCGACAGCTGGCGCGAGTTGAACGAATCGATCGACAAACCGCTGCTGAACCGCGCGCTGCGCGGCACCTACCCGCCGGGGTCGACCTACAAGCCGTTCATGGCGCTGGCCGCGCTGAACACCGGCAAGCGCGGGCCCAACCAGGTGATCATGGACGGCGGCAGCTTCGCCTTCGGCAACCACGTGTTCCGCAGCCACGGCGACAAGGGCCTCGGGCCGGTGGACATGACGCGTTCGATCGTCAAGTCGAGCAACGTCTACTACTACTCGCTGGCCAACGAGCTGGGCGTGGACCTGATGCACGACCAGATGCTGCCGCTGGGCTTCGGCCGCAAGACCGGCATCGACCTGCAAAACGAGTCCACCGGCATCCTGCCGTCCACCGAGTGGAAGCGGCGCTACTACAAGCGGCCCGAGCAGCAGAAGTGGTACGCCGGCGAGACCATCTCGCTGGGCATCGGCCAGGGCTACAACGCCTTCACGCCGCTGCAGCTGGCCAGCGCCACCGCCACGCTGGTGTCGGGCGGCCAGCGCTTCAAGCCCCGGTTGGTGCGCGAGATCGAGGACGTGGTGACGCACGACAAGCGGCGCCTGGCCAGCGACGCGCTCGAGCCGCTGCCGTACAGGCCCGAGCACATCGAGCTGATCCTGCGCGCGATGTACGGCGTGACGCAGGAAGGCACCTCGACGCGCGTGTTCATGGGCGCGCCGTACAAGAGCGCCGGCAAGACCGGCACCGCGCAGGCGGTGGGCGTGAAGGCGAACCAGAAGTACGACGCCTCCAAGCTCGAGGAGCACAAGCGCGACCATTCGCTGTACATCGCCGCGGCGCCGTTGCCCAACCCGACGCTGGTGGTGGCGGTGATCGTGGAAAACGCCGGTTTCGGTGCCGCGGCGGCCGCGCCGATCGCGCGGCGCGTGTTCGACTTCGTGCTGCTCGGCCACTACCCCAGCGAAGACGACATGGCCGCCACGCGCAAGGGCCAGTCGGCCGCGCCGACCGGCACGCCCCGACGCATCGACGACGTGCCGCTGCTGCCCGGGCAGGCCAGCGCCGCACCGCTGGCGGCCGCCCCGGCTTCGGTCGCGTCGGCCAGCGCCGCCGCGCCACCGGCGCCGCTGCGCCTGGCGGCGGCACGCACGCCATGAGCACCGCCGCCGTGCTGCAGCGGCCGTCGTGGCCGCAGCGGCTCGAGCCGCTGCTGGTCGGCTACGACCCCTGGCTGGGGCTGGCCATCGCCTTGCTGGCGGGCATCGGCCTGGTGACGATGTATTCGGCCGGCTTCGACCATGGCACGCGTTTCGTCGACCACGGCCGCAACATGCTGCTGGCGCTGGGGGTGCTGTTCCTGGTCGCGCAGGTCAGCCCGCAGCGGCTGTCGCGTCTGGCGGTGCCGCTGTACCTGCTGGGCGTGGCGCTGCTCATCGTCACCGCGCTGCCCGGCGTGGGCATCACCAAGAAGGGCGCCACGCGCTGGCTGTACGTCGGCATGGTGATCCAGCCCAGCGAGATCCTGAAGATCGCGATGCCGCTGATGCTGGCCTGGTGGTTCCAGCGCCGCGAAGGCCAGCTGCGCGTGGTCGACTTCATCGTCGCGGCGGTGCTGCTGCTGCTGCCGGTGGGGCTGATCGTCAAGCAGCCCGACCTGGGCACCGCGGTGCTGGTGCTGGCCGCGGGGCTGTACGTGATCTTCTTCGCCGGGCTGTCGTGGAAGCTGATCGCGCCGGTGCTGCTGGTGGGCGCGCTGGGCGTCGGCGCCATCGTCGTCAGCGGCGACGCCATCTGCGCCGACGGCGTGCGCTGGCCGCTGCTGCGCGAATACCAGCAGCACCGCGTGTGCACCTTGCTCGACCCGACGCGCGACCCGCTGGGCAAGGGGTTCCACATCATCCAGGGCATGATCGCCATCGGCTCGGGCGGCATCGGCGGCAAGGGTTTCATGCAGGGCACGCAGACGCACCTCGAGTTCATCCCCGAGCGCACCACCGACTTCATCTTCGCCGCCTTCGCCGAGGAATTCGGCCTGGCCGGCGTGGCGACGCTGCTGGTGGCCTTCACCTTCCTGATCTTTCGCGGCCTGTGGATCGCCGCGCAGGCGCCCACCGTGTTCACGCGGCTGCTGGCCGGCTCGGTGACGCTGAGCTTTTTCACCTACGCCTTCGTCAACATGGGCATGGTCAGCGGCATCCTGCCGGTGGTGGGCGTGCCGCTGCCCTTCGTCAGCTACGGCGGCACCGCGATGGTCACGCTCGGCCTGGGTCTGGGCATGCTGATGTCGGTGGCCAAGAGCCGGCGCCTGATGCAAAGCTGAAGCCGCACGGCGCGCAGGCGCAGCGCAGGCGGCGCGGCTTCAGCCGGCGCCGAGCACGCCGCCTCAGCCGGCGCCGAGCACGCCGCGCAGCCGCTTCAGTTGGTCCTTGTCGCGTGCGCCGAGCTGCGCCTCGTCGATGCCGCGCAGCGCGCTGCGGGCGCCGTCCTTGTCGCCCGCGGCGGCCAGGTTGTCCGCCAAGTCCAGCCGCGGCAGCGCCAGCGTCGGCGCCAGGTTCGACGCCGCGCGCAGCACCTGGACCGCCTCGTCGCGCTGGCCGTTGCGCGCCAAGGCCAGGCCCAGCGTGTGCAGCACGTTCGGGTGGTTGGGCAGGCCCACCGCCGCGCGCCGCGCGTTGGCCAATGCATCGGCTGGCCGCCCGGCGGCCAGCTGCGCCCAGGCCAGATCGTTGCGCAGCACCGGGTTGCCGGGCGCCTTGGTTACCAGCTTTTGCAGCAGCTCGGCCGCGCGCGCCGCATCGCCGGCGGCCTGCGCGCGCGCCGCGGCGGCGCCGATGACGCGCGCATCGTCGGGGTGGCGGCGCATCGTCTCGGCCAGTTCGCGCTCGGCCGCACTGCGCCGCTCGGTGCGGTCGAGCAGCGCCACCCTGTGCAGGTTGGCGGCGGGCGACGCGCCGGCCTGGGCCGCGGCCGCGTACTTTTCCAGCGCTTCGGCGCTGCGGTCGGCCTGGCCGAGGATGTCGCCGGCCAGCAGCAGGCTGGCCGCTTGCAGCCCGGGGCGCTCGCCCATCTGGCGCGCCACCGACAGCGCCTGCGCCGGGTTCGCCGCTGCCTCGAGCTCGGCCAGCGCCGCGTAGGCGGCGATGTCGTCGGGGCGCTCGTCGATCAGCCGGCGCAGCAGCGCGCGCGCCTCGGCGCTGCGCCCGCTGCGCGCTTCCAGCCCGGCCAGTTGCAGGCGCAGCTCGGGCCGGTTCGGATGTTCGGCGGCCAGCTTGCGCAGGGTTTCGGTGGCCTGCGTGGTCTGGCCCAGCCGCAGGTAGGTAGCGCTGAGCAGTTCGCCGGCCGCGGCCGGCGCGCCGGGCTGGTGGGCGCCGCTTTGGGCCGCGGCCAGCGCGGGTTCGGCCTGGCCGTCGCGCAGCAGCTGCTCGACCAGCGCGGCGCGCAGCGGTACCGACGCCGGGTACGACTGCACGCCCTTTTCCAGCACCGCCAGCGGCGTGGTGCCGGCCACCGGCTCGAAGCGCAGCAACGCGGCGTAGTCCAGCAACTGTTGCGGCCCGGCGCCGCCGACGGCCAGCGCCTTGGCGTGGCGCGCCAGCAGCTCCTGGCGCTGTGCGCCGCTGCGCGACATCAGCGCCAGCACGCTCAACGCACCGGGGTGCGTGGGCGCGTCGTCCAGCACCGCCAGCGCGGTGGCGCGTGCGGCCTCGTTGTCGCCCTGTGCCGACTGCACCGCGCCGAGTGCCAATCGTGCCAACGCATCCTTCGGCGCGCGCTGCAGCAGTGTCGTGGCGTAAGCGCGCGCCCAGTCGATGTCCTGCAGCTGCAGCGCCAGCTCGACCACGCGTGCGCCGACGGCGCTGTCCTGGGCCCGTGCCGCGGCCTGCTGCAGCGCCTCGCGCGCGCCGGCGCGGTCACCCGCAGCGGCGCGCGCGCGCGCCAGCAGCAGCCAGGCGTCGGCGTCGCCCGGGTGCTGCGCCACCACCTGGGCCAGCGCGGCGGCGGCCTGCTTGCTGCGGCCGGCGGCCAGGTCGGACTGCGCGCGCAGCACCAGCAGCTCGGCATCGGCCGGCGCCAGCGTCAGCGCGCGCTGCAGCGTCTGGCCGGCGGGCTCGCCACGCCCCTGGCGCAGCTGCGCCTGCGCCAGCAGCCGCAGCGCGGGCAACGACGACGGCTGCTTTTGCAGCAGCGCTTCCATGCGTTTTTCGGCTGTCTGCGGCTCGCCGCTGCGCAACTCGATGGCCGCGGCGATCAGCGCCGAGCCGGCATGGTCGGGGGCGGCCTTCAGCACCGCCAGCGCGGCGGCGTGCGCGGCCTCGTTGTGCCCGGCGCGGTACTGCAGCAGCGCATCCAGATAGTGCGTCCAGTAGGACTGCGGTGCCTGCTTGCGCAACTGGTCGCGCACCGCAGCGGCCTCGTCGGCGCGGCCGGCGGACATCAGCGCCTCGCCGTACTCGCCCATCAGCCCGAGGTGGTAGGGCACCGCCTCGTGCGCGCGGCGCACCAGCTGCAGCGACAGCTCGGGCTCGCCGGCGGCCAGCGCCAGCCGGCGCCCGGCACGCAGCAGCCACCACGGCGCTGTCGCGGCGGTGTCGTCGAGCTGCAGCAGCGCCAGTGCCTGCCGGGCGCTGTCGGCCTTGCCGTCGCCGGCCAGCAACTGCGCCTGAGCCAGCCGCACCTGCGCCACCGGCAGCGCGCCCAGCAGGTGCGCCTTGGCGGCGGCGTCGCGCTTTTGCGTCAACAGCGCCAGCGCCACCGTGCCGCGCAGCTCGGCGTCGGCGCGCGGGTCGCTCAGCCGCTGGTCCTTGAAGCTGCGCACCAGCGCGTCGGCGTCGCCGCGGTCGAGCATCAGCAGTGCCAGCCGCGGCGTCAGCGCATTGGCGTCGCCGCCGTGCTCGATGGCGTGGCGCAGCTGCTGCTCGGCGCCGGGCAGGTCGTGCCGGTGCTGCAGCGCATCGGCCAGCAAGATGCGCAGTTCGGCCGAGTCGGGTGCGGCCTGTACCGCGCTCTTCAGCGCGATGGCGGCGCCGGCGTGGTCGCCCTTGGCGGCCAGCTCGCGGCCCAGCGCGGCGTCGTCCTGGCGCGCGCAGCCCTGCAGCGCCCATGCGCCGCACACGGCCAGCGCGAGCGCGGCGGCGCGCGCTCGTGTGCGCTGGCGGGGCTTCGGGGGGAGTGAATCGCGGCGGGCGTGCATCGTCGGCATGGCGGCTGGTGCGGGACAGGGGTAGGGCAGGCTAGCAGCGGTGCCGGCAAGCGCGACGAAGCCAGCGCGCGGCGCCGTGCACAGTGCCGCGCCGCGCCCGGCTGCGTTGACCTCGGTTGACGCCGGTGGGCGCCGGCTGACGTCGGCAATGGAAAACGGCGCCGGTGCGCGAGCGCACCGGCGCCGTTCAGCGGCTTGCCCGGGAAGGGCTCAGGCCTTGGCTGCGCGGCGGCGGCCGGCGGCGGCACCGGCCAGCGCCAGGCCGACCAGCGCCAGGCTGGCGGGTTCGGGCACCTCGTTCGTCGGCGGCGCGGCGCCGAAGCCGTCGAGGTAGACGTAGCCGGTGTGCGCGGTGGGGCCGCAATCGGTGGCCAACACGGTCAGCTCGAAGGTGTGGCCGGTGCGCGAGCTGTCGATCGCCAGCTGTTCGATCTGCCATTGCGGCGTGTAGAAGTAGCCGGTGCTGGCCTGCGTGGCGAAGCGGCTGTCCACGCCGCCGCCGCCGGCGCCGGCGTTGTAGATGCGCGAGATCAGCACCTCGCCGCTGGCGTTGTTGGTCGTGTCGCTCTTGTCGGTCAGGCGGATGATCATCGCCGCCGACGCCTGTTCGGCGTGGCCGCCGTTGTCCAGCACGGCCAGCCAGGCGAAGAAGATGTTCGGGTCGGTGTAGTTGCTCACCGTCTGGCTGATCACCGACAGCAGGCCGCCGGTACGGTCGGCGTCCTCGACGCGGTAGGCGTAGTTGCCGCTGTAGACGCGGCTGCCGCCGGCCATCAGGTTGCCGACCAGGTCGGTGGCGCCGGCGCCGACGATCGCCGAGCGGCCGGTGTTGCCGTTCAGGTACGCGTTCGGGTCGATGTTGTTCAGCAGCGCGCCGCTGCGGTTGCCGTTGCCGACGGTCCAGCCGTTGGTGTTGCCGTCTTCGAAGCCGCCGTTGACGAAGCCGGCGGCGTGGGCCGACGAGGCCGCGGCCAGCACCGCGAGCGTGCCCAACGCTTGTTTCAGTTTCATGAATTTTCCTTCGAGTTAATGGCGACCACCGTGATCACCCGAACGAATGGATAGCAGGAACCGGGCCACCTCGGGTTGTAGATGCAAGCCGTTGATCCGGAAAGGAAAATCATCACCCCCCGCATTCGCGGGGGAGTGTGCGGCGTAAAGAAATCCGACGCAGCGGATGCCGCTGCACGAAGGTGCCGGCTGAAAACCGAACTGTGATTCGTCATTCGAGCGGCGCCCGTCGGGCGCGCCGCGCACGGGCGGGTGCCGCGCCGCCGCCTACGCCGGCCGCACCGGAAAGCGCACGGTGATCAGCGTGCCCGGGCCGCTGCCGCCGGCCGCGGCCGGTGCGCGCGGCTGCGCGTCGTCCACCGTGATCGTCGCGCCGTGCTGTTCGGCCACCTCGCGCACGATCGCCAGCCCGAGGCCGCTGCCGTCGACCTGCGTGTCGGCCGGCCGGTAGAAGGGCCGGAAGACCGCCTCGCGCTCGGCCTCGGCGATGCCGGGGCCGTTGTCCTCGACCTGCAGCACCACCACCTGCCCGAAGGGGTCGGCCACCACGCGCGCGGTGACGGTGCCGCCGCCCGGCGTGTACTGCAGCGCGTTGTCCACCAGGTTGCGCACCATCTCGCGCACCAGCACCGGCTGGCCGCGCAGGCGCACGCCGGCATCGTCGTCGGGGCCTTCGTAGCCCAGGTCGATGCGGTGGTCCATCGCCTTGGGCACGAAGTCGCGCACCGTGTCCTTGACGATCGCGGCCAGGTTCAGCTGCTGCTTGCGCAGCGCCTGTTCGCGGTCCTCGGTGCGGGCCATCGCCAGCAACTGGTTGACCATGTGCGCGGCGCGCTGGCTGGACGCGGCGATCTGGCGCAGCGAGCGCTTCAGCGACGCGGCATCGCTGGCGCCGGCGTCGATCTCGCGCCCGGCCAGCTCGGCCTGCATGCGCAAGCCCGCCAGCGGCGTCTTCAGCTGGTGCGCGGCGTCGGCCAGAAACTGTTTTTGCGTGCGGATCGACTGGTCCAGCCGGGTCAGCAACTCGTTGATCGCGCCCACCAGCGGCACCACTTCGTCGGGCACGCCGCGCGCGTCGATCGGGCTGAGATCCGTGCTGTCGCGCCGCCGGATGCGCTGCTGCAGCCTGGCCAGCGGGCGGATGCCGCGGGTCAGCGCCAGCCACACCAGCACCAGCGCCAGCGGCAGGATGATGAACTGCGGCAGGATCACGCCCTTGATGATCTCGTTGGCCAGGCGCGCGCGCTTTTCCAGCGTTTCGGCCACCTGCACCAGCAGCAGCCTTTCGGCATCGGTACCGGCACCGGCGGCGGCCACGCGCATGGCGGCCACGCGCACCGGCTCGTCGCGGATGGTGGCGTCGCGAAAGCGCAGTTCGCCCACCGGCAGCTCGCCGGCGGCCGGCTGCGGCAGGCCGGTGTCGCCGGCCAGGGGCTCGCCGTGCGGGCCCAGCACCTGGAAGTACACGCTGCCGGCTTCGTCGGCGCGCAGCAGCTCGCCGGCCAGCGACGGCAGCCGCAGCCGCAACTTGCGCGCGGCACCGCTGGCCGAGGCCTCGATGGCCGCCTGCTGCGCGATCGCGCGCACCACCACGCCCAGCTCGCGGTCGTAGGGCCGGTCGGCGATGCCCTGCGCCACCAGATAGGTCAGGAAGATGCTCATCGGCCACAGCAGCAGCAGCGGCGCGAGCATCCAGTCGAGGATCTCGCCGAACAGCGAACGCGGCTCGGCGGCGGCGCCGGCCGCTTCCTGCGGCGGCGGCGCGGGCGTTGCCGCCGCGGCGGCGGCTGCGCTCGGGGTGTGCGGCACGCGGTCCGGGCCCGCCGCCGTGAGCTCGCTCAAGCGACGATCTTTTCCAGGCAATAGCCCAGGCCGCGCACCGTGGCGATGCGGATCGGCCCTTGCTCGATCTTCTTGCGCAGCCGGTGGATGTAGACCTCGATCGCGTTGTTGCTGACCTCTTCGCCCCACTCGCACAGCCGCTCGACCAGCTGGTCCTTGCTCACCAGCCGTCCGGCGCGCTGCAGCAGCACCTCGAGCAGCGACAGCTCGCGCGCCGACAGCTCGATCATGTGGTCGTTGATGTAGGCCACGCGCCCGGTGGCGTCGAAGCTCAGCGGCCCGTGCTTGATGATGGTCGACGCGCTGCCCAGCCCGCGGCGCGTCAGCGCGCGCACGCGCGCTTCCAGCTCCTGCAGCGAGAACGGCTTGGCCATGTAGTCGTCGGCGCCCAGGTCCAGGCCCTTGACGCGCTGCTCGACGCTGTCGGCGGCGGTGAGGATCAGCACCGGCACCGGCGAGCCGCGCGCGCGCATGCGGCGCAGCACGTCCAGGCCGTGCATCTTCGGCAGCCCCAGGTCGAGGATCACGCAGTCGAATTCGTGGTCGGCCAGCGCGGCGTCGGCTTCGGTGCCGCTGCCGACCTGGTCGGTGGCGTAGCCGGCCGCGCGCAGCGAGCGCAGCAAGCCGTCGGCCAGCACCTGATCGTCTTCGGCAATGAGAATGCGCATGGCGTGTGTCCTCCTCGCTGCTCGGGGTCCTGGCGTGGTCTTGGCGGACCCTGCCGGCCGATTCTAGGCAGCCGCGGCGCGGCTACGATGCACGCGGCATCCGCCGAACCTACTGTACAAACATCCAGCTTGCGCCGATAATCGCGGCGCAAGGATGGAGCAACTGAAATGGACGCACCCGTGAAGGCACTCAACACCGAAAAGGCCAAGGCGCTGCAGGCGGCGCTGGCGCAGATCGAAAAGCAGTTCGGCAAGGGCTCGATCATGCGCCTGGGCGACGGCGAGGTCGCCAACGACATCCAGGTGGTGTCCACCGGCTCGCTGGGGCTGGACATCGCCTTGGGCGTGGGCGGCCTGCCGCGCGGGCGGGTGGTCGAGATCTACGGCCCCGAATCGTCGGGCAAGACCACGCTGACGCTGCAGGTCATCGCCGAGATGCAAAAGCTCGCCGGCGTGTGCGCCTTCATCGACGCCGAACACGCGCTGGACACGCAGTACGCGCAAAAGCTCGGCGTCGACCTGCAGGACCTGCTGATCAGCCAGCCCGACACCGGCGAGCAGGCGCTCGAGATCGTCGACGCATTGGTGCGCTCGGGCTCGGTCGACCTGATCGTCGTCGACTCGGTGGCCGCGCTCACACCCAAGGCCGAGCTCGAAGGCGAGATGGGCGACAGCCTGCCGGGCCTGCAGGCGCGGCTGATGAGCCAGGCGCTGCGCAAGCTCACTGCCACCATCAACAAGACCAACACCATGGTCATCTTCATCAACCAGATCCGCATGAAGATCGGCGTGATGTTCGGCAACCCCGAGACCACCACCGGCGGCAACGCGCTGAAGTTCTACGCCTCGGTGCGGCTGGACATCCGCCGCACCGGCAGCATCAAGAAGGCCGACGAGGTCATCGGCAGCGAGACCAAGGTCAAGATCGTCAAGAACAAGGTGGCGCCGCCGTTCAAGACCGCCGAGTTCGACATCTTGTACGGCGAGGGCATCAGCCGCGAGGGCGAGATCATCGACATGGGTGTGGCCGCGCGCGTGATCGACAAGGCCGGTGCCTGGTACGCCTACAACGGCGAGAAGATCGGCCAGGGCAAGGACAACGCACGCGAGTTCTTGCGCGAGAACGCGGCGCTGGCCGTGGAAATAGAGAACAAGGTGCGCGAAGCCATGGGCGTGCCGCTGCTGGCGGTGGACAAACCCGCCGCGTGAGGCCGTGAAGCGGCCGCCGCCCAGCCTGCGGGCGCGTGCGCTGGGCTGGCTGGCACAGCGCGAACACAGCCGCAGCGAGCTGCAGCGCAAGCTGCTGCGCCATGTCCAGGCGGACGAGGCCGCTCCCGCCGATTCCGCCGATCAGGTCGCGCGGCTGCTCGATGCGCTGCAGGCGCAAGGGCTGCTGAGCGAAGCGCGTTTCGTCGAAGGCCGGGTGCGACAGCGTGCCGCGGGCATGGGCACGAAGCGCATCGAGTTCGAATTGGCGCAGCATGGGCTGACGTTGCCGCCGCAGGCACTGCAGCAGCTGCGCGCCAGCGAGCTGCAGCGCGCGACCGACCTGTGCCGCCGCCGTTTCGACACACCACCTGGCGACGCGCGCGAGCGTGCGCGGCGCATGCGCTTCCTGGCCGGGCGCGGTTTTTCCGGTGACGCCATCCGTCGGGCCTTGGCCGGGGCGGATGCCGGTTCGGACGAGGAGTCGCCGGGCGACTGAAGGCTGCGTGCTAAAGTGCGCGCGCCCCGGACCCGGGCCACGGCCTGCGGCGGGCGCCGCCGATTTCAGGATGCCGCAAGGCGCTTGCCCGATCATCGGGCCTGCAAGCATTCGGCATCGTCAACTCCCCAGCGCGAGTCCGCCCATGAAGATCCACGAATACCAAGGCAAGGAAATCCTTCGCAACTTCGGTGTGCCGGTGCCGCGCGGCTACCCGGCATTCACCGTGCACGAGGCCACCGAAGCGGCGCAAAAACTCGGCGGCAGCGTCTGGGTGGTCAAGGCGCAGATCCACGCCGGCGGCCGCGGCAAGGGCGGCGGCGTCAAGCTGGCGCGCTCGCTCGACGAGGTGAAGAAGCTCGCCGGCGAAATCCTCGGCATGCAGCTGAAGACGCACCAGACCGGCCCCGAAGGCCAGAAGGTGCGCCGGCTGCTGATCGAAGAAGGCGCCGACATCAAGCACGAGTACTACGCCGCCGCGCTCACCGACCGCGCCACGCAGAAGGTGGCGATGATGGCCAGCAGCGAAGGCGGCATGGACATCGAGGAAGTGGCGCACAAGACGCCCGAGAAGATCATCAAGGTCTTCGTCGAGCCGGCGGCGGGCCTGAGCGACGCGCAGGCCGGCGAACTGGCCGACGGCATCGGCGTGCCGGCGGCCAGCCGCGCGCAGGCGGTAGAGGTGTTCAAGAAGCTCTACAAGACCTACATGGACACCGACGCCAGCCTGGCCGAGATCAACCCGCTGATCCTCGAAGGCAACGGCCACATCAAGGCGCTGGACGCGAAGTTCAACTTCGACTCCAACGCCCTCTATCGCCACCCCGAGATCGTCGCCTACCGCGACCTCGACGAGGAGGACGCGGCCGAGATCGAGGCCAGCAAGTTCGACCTCAGCTACATCAGCCTGGACGGCAACATCGGCTGCCTGGTCAACGGCGCCGGGCTGGCGATGGCGACGATGGACACCATCAAGCTGTTCGGCGCCGAGCCGGCCAACTTCCTCGACGTCGGTGGCGGCGCCACGACCGAGAAGGTCACCGAAGCCTTCAAGATCATGCTCAAGAACCCCAAGGTCAAGGGCATCCTGGTCAACATCTTCGGCGGCATCATGCGCTGCGACACCATCGCCGAAGGCGTGATCGCGGCGTGCAAGGCGGTCAACCTGTCGGTGCCGCTGGTGGTGCGCATGAAGGGCACCAACGAAGACCTGGGCAAGAAGATGCTCGAGGACAGCGGGCTGCCGATCATCTCGGCCGACACCATGGCCGAGGCCGCCACCAAAATCGTGGCGGCCGTGCGTTAGCACGGACGACGCGATTTCGGTGCAGGCTCATATCGCGAAGCGATGTGAAGGGGCGAAGCCCCGGGCCGAGACCAAAATCGTTGCCGCCTGACTGCAACCGGTTCAAGGAACAAGCATGAGCATCCTGATCAACAAGAACAGCCGCGTCATCACGCAAGGCATCACCGGCAAGACCGGGCAGTTCCACACGCGCATGTGCCGCGACTACGCCAACGGCAAGAACTGCTTCGTCGCCGGCGTCAACCCGAAGAAGGCCGGCGAAGACTTCGAAGGCATCCCGATCTACGCCAGCGTGAAGGACGCCAAGGCCCAGACCGGCGCCACGGTGAGCGTGATCTACGTGCCGCCGCCGGGGGCCGCCGCCGCCATTTGGGAAGCGGTCGAGGCCGACCTGGACCTGGCGATCTGCATCACCGAAGGCATCCCGATCCGCGACATGCTCGAGGTGCGCAACAGGATGCTGGCCAAGGAGGCGGCCGGCGGCAAGCGCACGCTGCTGCTGGGCCCCAACTGCCCGGGCACGATCACGCCCGAGGAAATCAAGATCGGCATCATGCCGGGCCACATCCACAAGGCCGGCCGCGTCGGCGTCGTCAGCCGCTCGGGCACATTGACCTACGAGGCGGTGGCGCAGCTCACCGAGCTGGGCATCGGCCAGAGCAGCGCGGTGGGCATCGGCGGCGACCCGATCAACGGCCTGAAGCACATCGACGTGATGCGGCTGTTCAACGACGACCCCGACACCGACGCCGTGATCATGATCGGCGAGATCGGCGGCCCCGACGAGGCCGAGGCCGCGCGCTGGTGCAAGGCCAACATGAGCAAACCCGTGGTCGGCTTCATCGCCGGCGTCACCGCGCCGCCCGGCAAGCGCATGGGCCATGCCGGCGCGCTGATCAGCGGTGGCGCCGACACCGCCGAAGCCAAGCTGGCGGTGATGGAGGAATGCGGCTTCATCGTCACGCGCAACCCGTCCGAGATGGGCAAGCTGCTGAAGAAGGCGATCGGCGCCTGATCGCGGTCGCACGGCTCGACAGCAGGGGCCGCCGCGGGCGGCCCTGTTGCTTCTGGCGCATCGGCAGCAGCACTCACGGCAGCGCCGGCAGCGCCGCCTACACTCGCGCCACCATCCAGATCAACCGCCGGGCGCTGCCGGCACCATCGCGAGGATGCCTGCCATGGCGGAGATCATGACCCCCGAGTTCTGGCTTGCCGTGGGCCAGATCATCATGATCGACATCCTGCTCGGCGGCGACAACGCGGTGGTGATCGCGCTGGCCTGCCGCAAGCTGCCGGCCGCGCAGCGCACCAAGGGCATCCTGTGGGGCACCGCCGGCGCCATCGTGCTGCGCGTGATCCTGATCTTCTTCGCGCTGACGCTGCTGCAGATCCCGTACCTGAAGATCGTCGGCGCGCTGCTGCTGCTGTGGATCGGCATCAAGCTGCTGCTGCCCGAACACGAAGAGGAGCACGGCAACATCCAGGCCAGCGACAAGCTGTGGGGCGCGGTGAAGACGGTGATCGTCGCCGACTTCGTGATGAGCCTGGACAACGTCATCGCCATCGCCGGCGCCGCCCAGGGCGCGCACGGCGACCACCAGATGGCGCTGGTGATCTTCGGCCTGGTGGTCAGCATCCCGATCATCATCTGGGGCAGCCAGATGGTGATCAAGCTGATGGACCGCTTCCCGGTGATCATCACGCTGGGCGGCATGCTGCTGGGCTGGATCGCCGGCCAGATGACCCTCACCGACCCGGTGCTCGCGCCTTGGGCCGAGGCGCAGGGCGACTGGCTGACGTACGCCGGCCCGGCGGCCGGCGCGCTGCTGGTGCTGGTGCTGGGCAAGTGGCTGGCCGCGCGCGACCGCGCCCAGCGCGTCGACACCTCGCTGCAGGGCGCACCCGCGGTGGCGCCGCACGGCCTGCACAACGTGCTGCTGGCGGTGGACGGCTCCGAATACTCGGCCAAGGCGGTGCAGCAGGTGATCGGCATGCGCCAGGACCTGCGCCAGCCCGAGTCGATGACCGTGCACCTGCTGAACGTGCAGCGCCCGGTGTCCGGCGACGTGTCGCGCTTCGTGCCCGGCGACACGCTGAAGGAATACCACCAGGAAGGCAGCGAACAGGCGCTGGCGCCGGCGCGCGCGCTGCTCGATGCCGCGGGCGTGCAGTACCACGAGCACCGCCGCGTCGGCGAGCCGGCGCTGAGCATCGCCGAGGTGGCGCACGAACTGGGCAACGACCTGGTGGTGATGGGCACCCGCGGCCTGGGCGGCGTGGCCGCCGGGCTGATCGGCTCGGTGGCGCAGGCCACCGTCGCGCAGTGCCGCGTGCCGGTGCTGCTGGTGCGCTGAGGGCGTTGCGGCGCCCGGCGACAGCCTTCCATGGCCGACAACGACGCCGCCGCCGCCGCGCTCGGCCCGTACCGGCTGCTGCGTGTGCTCGGCCGCGGCTCGGCCGGCGTGGTGCATCTGGCGCTGGACAGCCGCACGCGCCGGCCGCTGGCGCTGAAGCTGCTGAGCCTGGGACACGACCAGGCCGAGTCCGAACGGGCCGCGCTGCGCCAGCGCTTCATCGCCGAGGCCGCCACCGCGCGGCGGCTGTCGCACCCGGACATCGTGTGCGTGTACGACGCGGGCGAGCAGCGCGGCCAGGCCTGGCTGGCGATGGAGCTGCTGAGCGGCTGCGACCTGAGCCGCTACACGCACATGTCGCGCCTGCTGCCCGAGCCGCTGGTGCTGCTGCTGGCCGAGCGTGTGGCGCGTGCGCTGGCCCATGCGCATGGGCGCGGCGTGACGCACCGCGACATCAAACCCGGCAACCTGATGCTCGACCTGCCGGCGCGGCGCATCAAGCTCACCGACTTCGGCATCGCCGCGTTGGCCGACGCCAGCCGCACGCGCACCGGCGTCGTGCTCGGCACGCCGCTGTACATGGCGCCCGAGCAGCTGGCCGGCGCGCCGGCCGACGCGCGCAGCGACATCTACTCGCTGGGCGTGCTGCTGTTCCAGCTGCTCAGCGGCCGGCTGCCGCACGAGCACGCATCCTTGGGCGAGCTGCTGCGCGCGGTGGCGCGCGACGCCGCGCCCGACCTGCGCTGCCTGCGCCCGCAGCTGTCGGCGCCGCTGGCCGCGGTGGTGGCCAAGGCGCTGCACAAGCAGCCGGCGCAGCGCCACCGCAGCGCCGAGGCCTTCGCCGACGAACTGGCCGCGCTGGCGCACGCGGGCGGCGCACACGCCAAAGCGGCATCCGGCGCGTGAAGCTGCGCACGTTTGCGGCGCGCTCGCGGCTGCGGCGCGCAGGGGTGCAGCGGGCACAATCGTCGCCCTGCCGATCCGGTATCTGCCTTCGCCCAGCGCGAACCCTTCGCGCGAACCCATGACCATCGAGTTCTTCGCCGCGCTGGACACCGGCCGCGCCCGCACCAACAACGAAGACGCGGTGTGCACCGACGACGAAGTCGCGCTCGCGGTGCTGGCCGACGGCATGGGCGGCTACAACGCCGGCGAGGTCGCCAGCCACATGGCGACGTCCTTCATCCACGCCGAGCTGGGCCGCTGGCTGCGCGAGGCCGGCGGCGCCAGCGACAGCGAGGTGCGCCGCGCGATGGACATCTGCGTGGACAACGCCAACCGCGCCATCTTCAACGCCGCCAATTCCAACCCGCAGTACGCCGGCATGGGCACCACGCTGGTGCTGGCGGTGTTCCGCGGCCAGCGGCTGCTGGTCGGGCATGTGGGTGATTCGCGCGCCTACCGGCTGCGCGCCGGGCAGCTGCAGCAGATCACGCGCGACCATTCGCTGCTGCAAGAGCAGATCGACGCCGGGCTGATCACGCCCGAGCAGGCTGCTTTCTCGGCCAACAAGAATCTGGTGACGCGCGCCGTCGGTGTCGAAGACACCGTGCTGCTGGAAACGCACCTGCACACGGTGCAGCCCGGCGACGTGCTGCTGCTGTGTTCCGACGGCCTGTCCGACATGCTCGACGACGCCGGCATGACCCAGCTGTTGCAGATGCACGAAACGCTGGCGGCGGCCGGCACCGCGCTGGTGGAGGCGGCCAACGACGCGGGCGGGAAGGATAATATCTCGCTGATCCTGGCGCGCTGCGCCGTCGCCGCGTCACCAGCGCCGCGACCCTGGTGGCGCTTTCGCCGCTGACACAAGCCGGGCCAAGACAAGAGGACGTGCATGGGCAAACTGGTCGTATCGCTCGACGGTGTGGTCATCAAGGAAGTCCAGATCACCAAGGACAAGACCACGTTGGGGCGGCGCCCGTACAACGACATCGTGATCGACAACCTGGCCGTCAGCGGCGAGCACGCGGTGCTGCAGATGGTGGGCAACGACGTCTTCATCGAAGACCTGAACAGCACCAACGGCACCTACATCAACGGCAAGGCGATCAAGAAGCAGCTGCTGGCGCACAACGACACCGTCGAGATCGGCAAGTACAAGATCAAGTACCTCACCGACGAGCCCGCCGACTACGAAAAGACCCAGGTCGTGCGCCCGGGCAGCGGCACCCCCGCGTTCGGCCCGACGCAGCCGCCGAGCTCCGGCTTCGGCGCCTTGGGCGTCGGCAACACCGGCGCCGCGTCGATCAAGGTGCTCAGCGGCGCGGCGTCGGGCCGCGAGGTCGCGCTCACCAAGGTGGTGACCACGGTGGGCAAGCCCGGCGTGCAGGTGGCGTCGATCACGCGGCGCCCGTCGGGCTACGTGTTCGCGCATGTCGAAGGCAGCGCGCGCCCGGTGGTCAACGGCACGCCGCTGGCGTCGGACTCGGTGCCGCTGCACAACGGCGACGTCATCGAGCTGGCCGGCACGCAGATGCAGTTCATCCAGCGCTAGCGGGGCCGCGGGGGCCGCGGGGGCCACCTGGGCCGCGTGGCTTAAGTCACGCTCGCCGCGGCGGCGCGGCACGACGGCGGCACGCCCGCGCATTCACGGCTTGCGCCGCCGGGTACGCCGCGCCACCATCGCGCCCGGCGGCCGCCCAGGCCCCGCCCAGCCTGCCACCGCCGCCATGCAAATCCGCGTTCTCGGCTGCTCCGGCTCCATCGCCGCCGGCAACCGCACCACGTCCTTCCTGGTCGACGACGACACCCTGATCGACGCCGGCACCGGCGTCGGCGACCTGAGCCTGGACGAGCTGCTGCGCATCGAGCGCATCTTCCTCAGCCATTCGCACCTGGACCACGTGCTGGCCGTGGGCCTGCTGGCCGACAGCGTGGCGCGGCGCCGCACGGCCGCCGGCCGGCCGCCGATCGCCGTGCATGCGCTGCCCGAGACGCTGCACGCGCTGCGCAGCCACGTGTTCAACGGCGTGATCTGGCCCGACTTCTCGCGCCTGCCCGACCCGCAGCGCCCGGTGCTGCGCTTCGTGCCGATCGCCGTGGGCGCGCAGCTGGACATCGGCGCTCGGCAGCTCGAGGTGCTGCCGGCGCAGCACACCGTGCCCGCGGCAGGCTTCGCGCTCAGCGATGCGGCCGCGCCGGCCGCCGGCGCCTGGGTCTTCAGCGGCGACACCGGCCCCAACCCCGCGCTGTGGCAGCGGCTGGCGCGCATGCGCGTGGCCAAGCTGGTCATCGAGACCGCCTTTCCCGACGAGCAGATCGAGCTCGCGCGGCTGAGCCGCCACCTGAGCCCCGCGCTGCTGGGGCGCGAGCTGGCGCAGTTCACGCAGCCGGCCGACATCTACATCACCCACATCAAGCCCGGCGAGCTCGATCTGGTGATGGCCGAGATCGCCCGGCTGCAGCTGCCGCACCGCATCCACCAGCTGGCGGCCGGGCAGCTGATGCGCGTGGGGTGAGCGCCCGGCAGCGCCGGCTCATCGCGGTGGCGCCGTTGACGACTGGCTGCCTTTGGCGGCCGCACGCAAGGCCGGCGCCGAGCGGGTGGTCACGCTGAACCTGGGCGACTTCCAGGCGTCGAGTCGTCGGCCCGGTGACCCGCGCGTCGAAGCGCCGCAGCTGCGGCCGCGCGATCCCCGCGCCGCCGCGGGAGTGACGGCTTCGCGCCGTCTACCGCCGGCGGCACAGGGTTGGGAGGCGTCGACGCGTGGTGAGCCGAGCCGCCGAGCTTGCTTGCGCTTGCCGTGCGCCGGGCAGTATCAGGCGCCACGGGCAGTTAAAATGACCATGCACCATGACCATGAAGAAGACGATGCAGGGCACCAGCGTTCCGGCGGGCGAGTTCAAAGCGCACTGTCTGCGCTTGCTCGACACGGTCGCCGCCAGCGGCGAGGCGTTGACCATCACCAAACGCGGGCGGCCGGTGGCGCGGCTGGTGCCGTTGCCTGCGCCTGCGGCCCTGTTCGGCGCACTGGCCGGCAGCGTGCGCGAGACCAAGGACCTGGCGGCCGCGACCGGCGAAGCCTGGGACGCCGACGCTTGAGCAGCGCACTGCTGGACACCCATGCGCTGGTGTGGCTGGTCGCGGGGGACGATCAGTTGCAAGCCGCCGCGCGCCAGCGCATCGAGGCCGCCGCGCAGCAGCAGCAGTTGTGGATCAGCGCCATCACCCCGTGGGAGATCGGCATGCTCGTCGCCAAGGGCAGACTGGTGCTCGACCGCGATGTGATGGACTGGCTGCACGCGGCCTTGTCCCTGCCCGGCATCCGCCTTGCCCCGCTCGATCCCGCCGTTGCCGTGGCCAGCACGCGGCTGCCGGGTGAGGTGCATGGTGATCCGGCCGATCGACTGATCGTCGCCACCGCGCGCGCTCTGGGCGCTACGCTGATCACCGCCGACGCCGCCTTGCTTGCCTACGGCCGGCTCGGGCACGTGGGAGTGCTGGCGGCACGGTGATCGGGAGCCGCGCCCGGCCGGCCCCCCCACCGCGGGCCGCGCGGCATCGACTGCGATGCGCTCGAGCAGCGCCGAGCGTCAATGCGCCGCCGCAGCCGCAGCCGCGGCCGCAGGCTCAGGCTCAGGCTCAGGCTCAGGCTCAGGCTCAGGCTCAGGCTCAGGCTC
>CAYZGL010000021.1:21446-28879 GCA_964477985.1 uncultured Rubrivivax sp.
CTCAGGCTCAGGCTCAGGCTCAGGCTCAGGCTCAGGCTCAGGCTCAGGCTCAGGCGATCAGGTGCAGATGGGCGCGGCCGTCGGGCAGCAAGACCGTCACGGCAATTCGTCGCGCAGCCGGTTCACCCATTCCGGCGTCACCGCCGCCCCACCCGGCTTGACGCGCAGCAGCGGCACGCTGTTGCGCAGCCCCTGCGGCGCCTTGGCCGGCATCAAGGCCTGCCGGGCCAGCGCGGAGATGACCTCGCCCACGCTCTTTTGCTGCCGCTGCGCCATCGCCTTGGCCAGCGCCAGCACATCGTCGTCGATGGTCAATGTCGTTCTCATGGTGTCGCCGGAGCATCAAACATCTCGCACCGTACGTCGCTTCCCGCCCCTTGTCTGCGTTGCCGCCCCATGGCAGCCGCTTGCCGGCCGCGGCGCGGCGGGCCGCTCGGCCAGCAGCGCCCCCGGCGGCACCCCGAACGCCGCGGCCAGCTTGCGCAGCGTGGCCGCGGTGCCGGCGCGCTTGCCGCCTTCGATCTGGCTGACATAGGGCTTGCTCACGCCGGCCGCGTCGGCCAGCGCCTGCAGCGTCAGCCCCTTGAATTCGCGCCAGGCCTTTACCGGGTGCGCGCCATCGGCGATGGCCAGCGCCACCGCGGCGGGGTAGCGCACACCGTCGTCGCTGGCCACTGCCTCGGCATAGGCCGCGGCGTCCTCCACGTCCTCGACCGCCGCCTTCACGCGCTCCCAGATATCGGCCGGCACGACGTAAAACACGCGCTTGCCGTCCTGCTCGATGACCTGCACCTTGCTCATTCGTAGGCACCTCCACGCGGGGCAATACGCAGCACCCGCACCAACAGCCGTCCCTGTTCCACGTCGTAGATGACGCGCCAATCGCCCACGCGCAGCCGGTAGCCGGGCTGCCCGACGAGCTGCTTGACGTTCGCCGCGCCGAACGGGTCTCGCGCCAGGTTCTCGATCTTCGACACCACGCGCTGGCGCAGGTTGCGCGGCATCCGGGCCAGCGCGTGGACGGCGTCGCGGGTGTAGTCGATCGCGTACACGAACCCGATGTTCGCATTGTGTTAACAATGCTGCAACCGCTGCTCGCGTGCCGTGTTGGCGCAGCCGCGGCGCAGAAGCCCCCGTCGAGGCCTGTCTTGAACGTGCCCGTCGCTGCAGGTCTGTTTTCGAGGCGAGGCTGAGCTCGGGCTTTGCGACGCCGTGCCGCGCAGGGCCGGCAGGCGGCCGTTGAGCCGTGGCCGCGGGTGACGATTTGCGTCAGCCCTGACCAAAATCGGCAGCGCCCGCGCCGGCCGATGTGACCAAGTGCGTCAGCGAATGTGACGAATGTCCGCAATCCAGGCCCCCTTTTCGCGTGCGCGGGGCTGGCACGGGCCCTGCTTCCCATGGAGCGTCCCCCCACCCGACCCACAAGGAGTCACCCGATGAAAAGGTCCATGAAGCGTATCCAGAAGGGCTTTACCCTGATCGAACTGATGATCGTCGTGGCGATCATCGGCATCCTGGCTGCCGTTGCGCTGCCGGCGTATCGAGACTACACAGTCCGGGCCAAGGTGTCCGAATTGGTGCTCGCTGCCTCTTCGGCCAAGAACACCGTCGCCGAGTCCGCACAGGTCAACGGTGCTATGCCGGCGACGCTTTCGATCGACACCCAGTCGTCGACGTATGTCGCCAGCGTGGGCTACTCGGCAAACGTCATCACGGCGACCGCATCGTCGGCCGAGGCTGCGATCAGCGGCGGAACGATCACGCTGACCGGGAACTACGCTTCGGGGACCGGCCAAGTTACTTGGGTGTGCAGTGGCACGATCGACGCGAAATACCGTCCGTCGAGTTGCAAGTAGTCCGAGCCACCCGATTCGAGGCCCCACCCGCTGGGGCCTTTTGCATGCTGCTGCGGTCCCTGCTGCATGCAAAAGTCAATCCTTCTGGAATCCGCGGTAGAACATGAACACCATCGCGCAGCCCCTACCGGCTCTTGCCGACACGGTCGTCAATTCGGCGCCTACGGCGGCAGCACCTGTGTCGACTGCCCCAAGCAACGATCCGGTGTTGCGTGACAGCTGGCTTGCGGCAAAGCTGTTCGCGGCCGGGACCGCCGCGTTGCTGCTCGGCGCGGCGCTCGGCCTCAACTCGTGGCCCGCGCAGCAGATCGTTGTGTCGGCGCTGTCCGGCTCCGGCAAGGATCTCTTCGTGGCTTTTCACGGCTACGCGCTGGTGCTGCTGGTGCTGTTCTGGGGCTCACGGCCGAAGCGGCACGAGCGGTGGCTCTCGTTGGGTGCCGGCGCAGTGATCTCGTTCGTGCTGTGGCGCATGCTCGATCACGAGCTCGACTTCGCGTGGGCCGACCCGAAGGGCTTCCCGATCCTGATGTTGCTGGCCGTAGCCTTCGCTTTGCCGGCGGTCGTCTTTCTTGTATGGCGGAGCGTACGTGTTGCGAGCGCCGACGACGTGGCGTTTGACGCTCGGCTGCGACTGCTGTTCGTGCTGGCGCTGCTTTTCATGATGGTGCCGCAGCCGGCGCTGAGCCTGACCGCGACGCTGCACCCATTGACCTTCGATATTTACGCGATGCATTGGGACGCGGCCGCCGGCATCGGAGTGACACCGGCCTTGGTCGGGTTCATCGACGCCGTGCCGGGGCTGCCGCAGCTGGTCACACTGGCCTACGGCATGACGCCGCTCGGCTTCCTCGCCGTCGCTCTGCTGCATCTGCGTGGTCGGCCGGTCCAGGTGCCGAGCGCCCTGTTGATGTGGGTGGGCCTGACCTGTTGCGCGCTGCTGGCGTACAACCTGATGCCGATCACCGGGCCGAAGTACGCCTTTGGCTCCGATCACTACGTGGCCAAGCTGCGCGAAGCCACCCAGCTGCCGGTCGCGTATGTGCAGGTCAACTTCGCGCCGCGCAACGGCATGCCGTCGATGCACTTCGGCTGGATGCTCGCGGCCAGCATTCTGTGGTGGCGCTCGGGGACGCGCTGGTGGTCCCGCGCGATCCTGATCGCGATGACCACGCTCACTGCGTTGGCGACGCTGTACAACGGCGAGCACTACACGATCGACCTGGTTGTCGCCGTGCCGTTCGTGCTGGCCGCGATGGCGCTGAGCACGACCTCGGTGCCCTGGTCGAGTCGCGCGCGCCGCAACACCGTGCTGGCCGGGTTCGGTGCCTGGCTGGTGTGGGTGCTGCTGCTACGGCTGCAGATCGACATGTTCCTCGAGCATCGCTGGCTGTGCTGGGTGATGCTGGCTGCCACAGCGCTCGTCGTCTGGCAGCAGGCGCGCTGGATCGGGTGCTTGCGCATCGATGCGGTGTTGCTGCCGGCTGACGCTTCTCCGGCCACTGCGCGGTCGAGCCAAGCGCGTGCGCTGACGCGCGAGCAGCAGCGCTACGGCCTGATGTTCTTCGTGTCGGGCATGGCAGCGCTGGTCTACCAGGTGTTGTTCGCGAAGGAGCTGGCGCTGGTCTTCGGCAGCACCGCGACGGCGACGCTGACGGTGCTGGCCACCTTCCTCGGCGGCATGGCGATCGGCTCGGTGATCGGCGGCTTTCTCGCCCACCGGCTGGCGCGGCCGCTGATCGCCTATGCGGGCGTCGAGGTGGCGATTGCGCTGTACTGCGTCGCGACGCCAGTCCTGTTCAAGCTGATCCAGTCGGGTTACGTTGCCGCCGCCACCGGCTTGCCGCCCGATGCGCCGATGCTGTTGCCGTTGCGCGTCGCTTTGGGCGCGTTCGTGCTCCTCGTTCCAACCGTGCTGATGGGCACGACGCTGCCGCTGCTGGCGCAGGCCACGAGTCGCCACGGCGACCATCTCGGTTCTCGCGTGGCCTGGCTGTATTTCGCGAACACGGCAGGTGCGGCGCTCGGCGCACTGCTGACCGCGTATTTCGTGATCCCGGCCGTAGGCGCACACCGGACAACGCTGATCGCAGCGATGCTCAACCTGATGGCAGCGCTTGGCGCGATCGAACTGTTCAAGGCTACTGTCGGTGGCGCGGCGACCGCCACGACCGGTGCCGCGACCGCCGGCATGCCTCCTGCCCAGCGCAGCATTTCGCCCCGCCTGCGATGGGCCGCGCTGCTCGCACTCGGCATCGGTGGCGTTCTGTCTCTCGGGCTTGAAGTCGTCTATGTGCACATGCTATCGATCGTTGCCGGCAACAGCGTCTATGCCTTCGGTCTGATGGTGGCGACGTTCCTCGTCGGCCTGTCGGCTGGCGGCGAAGCCGCGCGGCGTCTGTTGTTGCGACCGACACACGATCCGGCAGCGGCGCTGACGGCCGCGCTGCTCGGGCTGGGTGCCTCCGTTGCGCTCGGCGGCATGTTCTGGAACGGCATCCCTGAGTACTTCGGGAGCTATGCCGGCTATCCGGCGGCGCGCACTTTCGCCTCGCGCGAGGCCATCCGCGGCCTGGTGTGTGCGTTGGTGATGATTCCCCCGACGTTGTTCATCGGTGCAACGTACGTGCTCGCGATGGACATCGTCACCACCGGGGGCGACGCAAAGAAGACGATTGCACTTGGCATGGGTGCAGCGGTTAACACGGTCGGCAACATTGCTGGAGTGTTGTTGTTCGGCTTCGTCGTGCTCCCCGCAATCGGCGGGTTGCAATCTGGGCAGATCATCGCGGCGGCCGCCCTTCTGCTGGCCGGTCTCGTCGCGCTCATGGGCGCGCGCATCCGCATGCCGGTTATCGGAGCGGCGGTAGCGGCACTCGGTGTGTTCTGGCTCGGCGCCCGCGCGCAACTCGACTACGACGCGTTGAGCACGGGCTCCAACGTGTATTTCAGCTCCCAACGCTGGGGCAAGGTGATCGACTACGCCGAGAGCATCGACGGCGGGCTGACCACGGTGGCTGAGGCGGACACGCCGCGCGGCAAGGTACGCACCCTGCTGACCAACGGCAAGTTCCAGGGTAACGACGCACTCGGCGGCGAAATGCAGGCGCAGATCGGCTTTGCCCTGGCACCGCTGCTGCATCAGGAGCGCCGCGAGCGTGCGCTCGTCATCGGCTACGGCACCGGTGTCACAAGCCGTGTGTTCCATGAGGCCGGTTTCCGCGAGGTCGATGTCGCCGAACTGAACGGCGACATCGTGCGCATGGCAGATAGGTACTTCGGACGAGTGAACGGCCATGCATCGCAGGCGCCGGGCGTGCGGCTGCACGTCACGGACGGTCGCAACCTGCTGCTCCTGACGCCACAACGCTACGACGTCATCAGCCTGGAGATCACGTCGATTTGGTTTGCCGGCGCCGCATCGCTCTACAACCAAGAGTTCTATCGACTTGCACGCAGCAAGCTCGAAGCCGACGGCGTGCTGCAGCAGTGGGTGCAACTCCACCGACTGTCGCCGGTCGACATCCTGCACATCATCGGCAGCATCCGCGCCGAGTTCAGCCATGTCTCGTTGTACGTGCTTGGCGGCCAGGGCGTTCTCGTAGCGACAAACTCGTCGTCTCGTGCCGAGTGGCGGCCGGACGCAGTCGCGGCGCTGAAGAAGTCGCCGCAATTGGCGGAAGTCCGCAACATCCTCGGCCGCGACGTCGAGACGATCCGAACCGAATTGGTGCTGGCACCGCAGGGGGTAGCCCGCTATCTCGCCGAGGTGGGCGTCGATCCAAGGCTGTGGGTGTCGACCGATGACAACCTGCGCCTTGAGTACGACACGCCGAAAGCCAACGTCAACGATGCCGAAAAGTCGTTCAAAGCTAACTTCGAGCTGCTGCGTCGGTTTGGACCGCAGGCGCGGTAGCCTCGATCGGGGCTTTGCCAGGTCGTCCGCAACCTGCGAGGCTGCTCCTAGTTACGCTACCGCGGGGATAGGGGTCGGACCTTGCCCTTTATTGATCTGAAGGCAGAAGTCTCTGGCACGCCCAAGTTCATCGTGATGTGATGGCCTGAGCCTGACGTGCGGTGACGATCGGAATGCCGTCATGCTCGCCCAGCGGCAACCGATGGCGCTTGTCGCCCGAAGGGATCACGTCGGCGCGACCGGCGTGTGCCGCGGCAAGCCCATGATCGTCGTTGTCGCTGGCGCGACCACCACGACCAACTTGCGCAGGCCGCTGACCCGGCTTACCGGCGCCAGGCCCGCCCGGGCAAGCCGCACGCTGAACCGAGCAGTTGCATTTTGATTGCCGTCATGACGCCGCTCCCGTACGTCGGAATGAGTTCAGCCTGCCGGCCCGGCTCCATGCCGACCCAGGCGGTCGGGGCCGGGCCCCCCAGGTGATGCAGCGCGAACCGTACGCCGCGGCGAAGCTGCGATTCGGTTGGTGCCGCAGCCGGGTGTGCATGCGTCGCGCGGCGGCGTCCGCTCGATCCAGCATTCAGCCTTTCTGTCAATCTGCAGCAATCAAAGCCATCGTCACCGTCAGCAGCCGCGGCGTGATCAGGCTGCCGGCCAAACTGCGGCGCTCGCTCGGCCTGCGGCCTGCGTCGGTGGCCAGTGCGTGGCCGCCCAGCGCGCGCTGTGAGCGCCCCCAGACCTGTCGCTTCGGGCCAGGCCCCCCGAGGGGGATGAGTCAACTTGGGAGCGGCCCGGCGTTGACTCATGAGGCGCTTGTGCTGGGGTGCACCCGGTCACAGCACGGCTTCCAGCCCCTTGCGGTCGATCAGGTCCAGCAGCTTCTGCGACGGCCCGCTCGGGCGCTTGTCGCCGGCTTCCCACTTGCGCACGGTGGACACGCTGCTGTTGAGCACGCCGGCCAGTACGGCTTGGCTCAGTTGCAGCCTGTCGCGCAGTGCCCGCACCTTCTCGGCATCGAAGTGGCGCACGGGATCCACACAGAGCGCGTCGTACTTGCGCATGCTGCGTTTGTCGATGAAGCCCAGGCGATGCAGGTCGCCAGCCGTTTCGTGCACGGCTTGCAGCATGCGGCTCTTGGCTCGGGTCTTGGTGGTCATCGGCAGATCTCCTGCAAAGCACCGTCGGCAACGGCTTCGGTCAATTGCTGGTCGGTGCGGGCCAGCAGGTCTGCGGCAAGGGCTTGCAGACCTTCGAGGGCCTCGTCGTCGATGTTGGCCCGTTCGTTCTTCTCGAAGCCGAACACGAAAAACCAACGATGGCTGCGGTTCGTGGCAACCAGCGTGCGTGCACCCCGGCCAGCCCGATGCGTTTCTTCACCACGCCGCCACCGAGGTCCGCGTCGGTCAGCCCAGCGGCCATCTCCTCGACAGCCTTGGACAAGGCGCCATCGGTCAGTCCCGTCTTGCGCATCCATCGCTGAAAGTGGCGGGTCTTGAAGACTCTCGTCATCGCGGGTAATTGCGCCACGCAGTGGCACAACGATTGGCATAGGGCGCGCCGCTCGGCCGGTGACTTCTGCGCATCGGCGGCGATGTGCGGCAACGGGGTCATGCTGAGCTGCCCGCCGTTTTTCGTCTTCCAAGGGTCGATGGTTAGCATCGAAGCTT
>CAYZGL010000022.1:0-28859 GCA_964477985.1 uncultured Rubrivivax sp.
TCCTGTTCCTGGGCCCCACCGGCGTCGGCAAGACCGAGCTGTGCAAGGCGCTGGCCGGCTTTTTGTTCGACAGCGAGGAGCACATGATCCGCGTCGACATGAGCGAGTTCATGGAAAAGCACAGCGTGAGCCGCCTGATCGGTGCGCCGCCGGGCTACATCGGCTACGACGAGGGCGGTGCGCTGACCGAGGCGGTGCGGCGCAAGCCCTACTGCGTGCTGCTGCTCGACGAGGTGGAAAAGGCGCACCCGGACGTGTTCAACGTGCTGCTGCAGGTGCTGGACGACGGCCGGCTGACCGACGGCCAGGGCCGCACCGTGGACTTCAAGAACACCATCATCGTGATGACCAGCAACCTGGGCTCGCCGATGATCATGCAGATGGCCGGGCAGGACGGCGAGCTGATCCGCGAGGCGGTGATGGCCGAGGTCAAGGGCCACTTCCGCCCCGAATTTCTCAACCGCATCGACGAGACCGTGGTCTTCCACGCATTGGGGCGCGAGCACATCGAGGCGATCGCCAAGATCCAGCTCAAGGTGCTCGAAGCGCGGCTGGACAAGCTGGAGATGAAGCTGGTGGTGTCGCCGGCGGCGCTGGCCGAGCTGGCCAAGGTGGGCTTCGACCCGGTGTTCGGCGCGCGGCCGCTGAAGCGCGCGATCCAGGCGCGCATCGAGAACCCGGTGGCCAAGCTGATCCTTCAGGGCCGCTTCGGGCCGAAGGATGTGATTCCGGTGGATGTCGAAGCCGGCGAGTTCAGCTTCGGCCGCGTGGTGCACTGAAGGCACTGCAAGCGGCGCAGCGCTCGCGGCCGAGCCGGTCGGGAGCGCTGCGCGAAGACCCCAAACAGGCAGGGTTCAGTGCGCGGCCGGCCGGCGGCGCCGCGACGACCAGCCCAGTGCGCCGATGGCGCCCAGCGCCAGTGCCAGGCTCGCCGGTTCGGGCACGTCGTTGCTGCGATCGGGGCGCGCTCGCCAGATCAGCTGGTCCTGGTGGCCGGCGCTGCCCTGGGGCACCCCGGCCTGCGACTGCAATACGAACAGCTCGAGACCGTTCGCAAAGCTCGCCGCGCCGCTCAGGAATGCGTTGGCCCTTGCCGCAAACCCGCTGGTGTCCTTGAAGATGCCGGAAGCCACCGTGCTGTCGCTGTCGTAGACCGTGTTCCAGATGGCCAGCTGCAGCGCGGTCGAATAGTCGTCCTTGCTGCCGGCAGCCGCGCCGGCGACCAGCGGGTTGGCGTAGCTCAGCAGCTGGCCAAGGGCATTGGCCTTGGTGTTGCCGAAATAGCTGCTCGCACTCACCAGGAAGTAGTTCGAGTAGGCCGTGCCCATGTCGAAGGTCTGGGTGAGCTCGACGCAGTAGGTTTCGATGCTGGGGCCGAAGCCAGCGACCCCGGACAAGGTGCCGCTGAAGCCTCCGGCCTGGCCGCTGAAGGAGGCGGCCGGCGACGTCGACACGGCATTCACCGCGTTGCCGTTGCCGTAGGTCCAGCTGTTCAGCGTCAGCGTGCCGGCCTGCGATGTGGCGGCGGCAGCGGCCAGCGCGATGGCCGAGGTCAGGTGTTTGAGCTTCATGGTGGGTGGCTGCGGTTTGCGCGGCTTGGTGTGATCGATGGCCGGCAGGTTAGGGGCCCAGCCGCCGCAACGCATCCCCGCACCTGCAGGGGCGGCGCGGCGCGAGCTGCAACAAGCGTGCGAAGCTCACGCCATGGCCGCACGACGAGCGGCGCAGCCGCAGCCGTCACAGCCAGATCCTCATGCAAAGGGGTGCTGCCGCGCCGCGTCGCGCACAACCCGCCGCGGCCCGTGCGGCGTGGCCGGCCTGGGCCTGGGCCTGGGCCTGGGCCTGGGCCTGGGCCTGGGCGGGGCGGGGCGGGGCGGGGGCGGGGCGGGGCGGGGGCCTGCGTCAGGTGGCGCTGGCCGGTGTCGCCGCAGCGTTATGGAGTGCTGAGCAGCTGCAGCTGCTGCAGCTGCTGCAGCAGCTCGCGCACGCGTGCCATGCCGGCCGCGTGATCACGCTCGATCAGCAGGTACAGCGCCAGCGGCGCATGGCCCGGCACCGGCAGCAGCAGCAGTTGGTGCCTTGCCAGCGTGACCATGACCTCGGCATCCTTGGCGACCAGGCCCAGCGCTTCGGTGCAGTCGCCGACGACCGCATGCAGCAGCGCGCCTTTGGCCGCGAGCCGCTCGGCCTTGCGTTGCACACCGCTGTGTGCCAGCACACGCTGACGCTCGATGTCGATCACGCCGCAGTCGTGCACGCCGCCGATCGCGGCGCAGCGGCGCACCAGCTCATGCCATGCGGCAGCCCCGGCTGCGCCATCGGCTGGGGTGGTGCTGCCCGCCATGCCGGCCACGCTGGGCATCGGCGCTGCGGCCAAGGCCACGGCGGCGGGCGGCGTGGCCCGGCCCGGCTCGGCGCTTGCCGCGGGCCGCGGCACGCCCTGGCCGACCAGGCGCCAGGTACCGGTGATGTACGACCAGGCCTGCTCGGCGCGGCCGGCCTGCGGCGTGGTGCGCACCGTCAGGCCGCTGGGCCCGGCCAGCGTCGCGGCCTGCGCCGCCAGCGTCGCGGCCGGTGCCAGCGGCACCAGCAGCAACTGCCGATTCGGCCAGGGGCCGGCGGCGATGGCCTCGCGCAGCGGCTGCAGGCTGCTGGCCAGCGCGTGCGCCGGCAGTTCGCCGATCAGCACCACGCCCAGGCGGCTGTGCGCCAGCAGCAGATGTGCCAGTTGCTGGCGTGTTTGCGTGTCGGCGTCGATCTGGGTGGAGTAGATGCGCAGTTTGCGCCCCGACGACAACGGCAGCTCGACGAACTGCAGCGTGGCCAGCGCCACGCCATAACCCTGGCGGCGGATCACCAACTGCTGCAGCTTGCACGACGCGGCGGCGGCGACCGCGCTCAGCAAGCGCGCGCAAGACGTGGTGCCCAGGTCGTGCAATGCGATGAACTCGGGCGCCAGTTGCTCCAGTTGCTGGCGCATCGCATCGACCGGCTGGCACACCACGAACAGCTCGAGCTGGTCGTCGCCGACGCGCCGGCCGATGTCATCGGCCGCGTCGCCCAGGTAGGCCGCCTTGTCGCTGATCAGCTGGGTGGCCGGCGTCAGCAGTTCGGTGTCGGGATAGGCGGTGTGGGTGCCGGCGTGCGGGCTCGGCGTGCGAGGGGCTTGCAGGGTGTGGTGCATGGCGGTCCTCGGGCGCATGACGGCCGGGCGCAGGGTTGACGCGGGTGCGCGCCAGTCTAGGCCGCGGCGCCGCGCGCAGGGCGTGCATCCTGCGCAGCCGCGCGGCCCGCGACCGTGCAGCCGTTGGCATCTTGGCGCTACTTAGAATGGCGCACCGCATCTGCCGCTTGCGCTGCCGCCCGACCATGGCCACGACCTCGCCTTCCGCGAAGCTTGCTCCGGTGGTCATCGTCGGTGCCGGCCTGGCCGGGCTGGCGGTGGCGCTGCGCGTGGCGCAGCAGCGCAAGGTCATCGTCATGGCCAAGCGCCAGCTCGACGAAGGTGCCACCGCGTGGGCGCAGGGCGGCATCGTCGGCGTGCTGGGCGACGACGACAGCGTGGAGTCGCACGTGCGCGATACGCAGGACGCCGGTGCCGGCCTGGTCGACGAGCACACCGCGCGCTTCATCGCCGAGCGCAGCGCGCAGGCGGTGGAATGGCTGGTGGCGCAGGGCGTGCCGTTCTCGGCCGACCCCGCCGGCCCGCTGGGGCTGCACCTGACGCGCGAAGGCGGCCACACGGTGCGGCGCATCGCGCATGCGGCCGATGCCACCGGCAAGGCGATCCACCAGGCGCTGCTGGCCAAGGCGCGCGCGCACCCGAACATCAGCCTGCGCGAGCGCTGGATGGCGGTGGACCTGATCACCTCGCGCCACCTGAAGCGCGACGACGACGAGGCGCCGCGCTGCCACGGCGTGTATGCGCTGGACATGGACCGCCGGTGCGTGCAGACGCTGCGCGCGTCGGCCGTGGTGCTGGCCACCGGCGGCGTGGGCAAGGTGTACCGCTACACCAGCAACCCCGACACCGCCACCGGCGACGGCATCGCGATGGCCTGGCGCGCCGGCTGCCGCGTCGGCAACATGGAGTTCATCCAGTTCCACCCGACCTGCCTGTACCACCCGCAGGAGCGCAGCTTCCTCATCACCGAGGCGCTGCGCGGCGAGGGCGCGCAGCTGAAGCTGCCGTCCACCGGGCCGGGCGACCCCGGTGGCTCACGCTTCATGCAGGCCCACGACGCCAGGCTGGAGCTGGCGCCGCGCGACATCGTCGCGCGCGCGATCGACTTCGAGATGAAAAAACACGGCCTGGACCACGTGTGGCTGGACGCCACCCACCTGGGCGAAGCCTTCCTGAAGGAGCATTTCCCGACCATCCACGCGCGCTGCCTGTCGCGCGGCATCGACATCGCGCGCCAGCCCATTCCCGTGGTGCCGGCGGCGCACTACACCTGCGGCGGCGTGGTTACCGACCTGGAAGGGCGCAGCGACCTGCCGGGGCTGTACGCGGTGGGCGAGGCCACCTACACCGGGCTGCACGGTGCCAACCGGCTGGCCAGCAACTCCTTGCTGGAATGTGTGGTGGTGGGCGCCAGCTGCGCCGAACGCATCCTGCAAACGGCCGCGGTGCCTGCGCCCAGCGTGCCCGACTGGGACGAAAGCCAGGTCGAGGACGCCGACGAGCAGGTGGTGATCTCGCACAACTGGGACGAGCTGCGCCTGCTGATGTGGAACTACGTCGGCATCGTGCGCACCACGCGCCGGCTGGAGCGTGCGTTGCATCGCATCAAGCTGCTCAAGGGCGAGATCGACGAGTACTACGCCAACTTCCGCGTCAACCGCGACCTGCTCGAGCTGCGCAACCTGGTGGTGTGCGCCGAGCTGATCGTGCGCTCGGCGCTGATGCGCCACGAGAGCCGCGGCCTGCACTACAGCCGCGACTTCCCTCACACGCTGCCGGTGAGCTTCCCGACGGTGCTGACGCGGCGCGCGCGCAGCACCCAGCGCTGATCAGCCGAGCACGCGCATCGAATAGTCCACCGCGCGCAGGTCCTTGGTCAGCGCGCCGATCGAGATGCGGTCGACGCCGGTGGCGGCGATGTCGCTCAGGCGCTCCAGCGTGACGCCGCCGGAGACTTCCAGCAGCGCGCGCCCGGCGGCAATCGCCACCGCCTCGCGCACGCGCGGCAGCGGGAAGTTGTCGAGCAGCACGCTGGTGGCACCGGCCTGCAGCGCCTGCTGCAGCTGCTCGAGCGTCTCGACCTCGATCTGGATCTCGACGCCGGATTGCAGCGCCAGCGCCTGGCGCATCGCTTCGGCCACGCCGCCGGCGGCCGCGATGTGGTTCTCCTTGATCAGGATGCCGTGCCACAGCGCCAGCCGCTGGTTGCGCCCGCCGCCGACGCGCACCGCGTACTTCTGCGCCTGGCGCAGCCCCGGAATCGTCTTGCGCGTGTCCAGGATCGCGCAGCCCTTCGGGTTGGGCGACGCACCTTCGATGGCACGCACGTGCCGGCGCGCGGCGGTGGCGGTGCCGCTGAGCAGTTGCAGGAAGTTCAACGCCGGGCGCTCGGCGCTGAGCAGCGCGCGCGACTCGGCCTCGATGCGGCACACCGTGCTGCCGGACGGCATCGCGGCGCCCTCGTCGAACCGCCACTCGATGCGCGCGTCGCGGTCCAGTGCGGCAAACACGCCGTCGAACCAGTCGCGGCCGCACAGCACCGCGTCTTCGCGCACCACGACCTGTGCGCGCGTGCTGCGCCCGGCCGGCACCAGCATCGCGGTCCAGTCGCCGGTGCCGATGTCTTCGCGCAGCGCGTCCTCGATGTTGCGCGCGCGGGCCTGTTCCAGGCTCTCGTTGAACTCGAACTTCACGTGTGCACCCCAGGGCCTTCGGCCCGTCCCGCCAAGCGGGAGTGAGCCCTTTCGGGCGGCCGTGCGTGGCTCATGCCACGCCGATGTTCGGCACGAAGCCGCTGCGCGGCTGCGCCACGCTTTGCGGGTGGGCCTTGACGAAGTCGAGCATGCGTTCGATACAACCCAGCGCCTGGCCGCGGATCGGCTCGGGCACGAGGATCTCGCCGCTGCCCGTCTCCAGGCAGCTGACCACGCCTTGCAGCGCGTTCATCGCCATCCACGGGCAATGCGCGCAGCTCTTGCAGGTGGCGCTGTTGCCGGCGGTGGGGGCTTCGATCAGCGTCTTGCCCGGCGCCAGCTGGCGCATGCGGTGCATCAGGTGGTTGTCGGTGGCGACGATGTATTCCTGCGCGCTGCCTTCGACCACGGCCTTCAGCAGCTGCGAGGTCGAGCCCACCACGTGCGCCTGCTCGACCACGCCCTCGGGGGATTCGGGGTGCACCAGCACCATCGCGTTCGGGTAGCGCTCGCGCAGCAGCTGCAGCTCGAGCGCCTTGAACTCGTCGTGCACGATGCACTCGCCGTGCCACAGCAGCATGTCGGCGCCCGTCTGGTCCTGGATGTAGCGGCCCAGGTGCCGGTCGGGCGCCCACAGGATCTTCTGCCCTTGCTCCTTCAGGTGCTGCACGATGGCCAGCGCGCACGAACTGGTGACCATCCAGTCGGCGCGCGCCTTCACCGCAGCACTGGTGTTGGCGTAGACCACCACCTGCCGCTCGGGGTGGGCGTCGCAGAAGGCGGCGAACTCGTCGGCCGGGCAGCCCAGGTCCAGCGAGCAGGTGGCGTCCAGGTCGGGCATCAGCACGCGCTTGTGCGGCGACAGGATCTTGGCGCTTTCGCCCATGAAGCGCACCCCGGCGACCACCAGCGTGCTCGCCGCATGGTCGCGGCCGAAGCGCGCCATCTCCAGCGAATCGGCGACGATGCCGCCGCTGGCCAGCGCCAGGTCCTGCAGGTCGCCGTCGACGTAGTAGTGCGCCACCAGCACGGCGTCGCGGGCCTTCAGCAACTCGGCGGCGCGCGCCAAGGCCAGCTCGCGCGCGGCCGGGCCCAGGCGTTCGGGCACCTTGGCCCAGGCGTGGGCGGTGCAGGCCGCGCCGCTGGCGTCCTGGCGGGTGAAGTCGTAGAGCACGGTGTCCATGTGTGGCTGTGGCCTCCTTCGGGCCTTGGGGATTGTCTCAGGCGGTGGCGAAGAAGCGGCTCGGCGGCTGGCCGACCGCGCGGCGCACCATCGCCGAAAAAGCGCTGGGGCTGGCATACCCCAGCTCGGCGGCGATCAGCGCCATCGGCTTGCGCTGCGCTGCCAGCCGCAGTGCGTGTGCCAGCAGCACCTGCTGGCGCCAGGGGCCGAACGAGGTGTCGAGCTGCTGGCGAAACAGCCGCGCCAGCGTGCGCGGGCTGGCGGCGGTTTCGCGCGACCAGCCCTGCAGCGTGGCGTGGCGCGAGGGCTCGCGCAGGATCGCCTCGCACAGCGCGCGCAGCCGCTTGTCGCGCGGCAGTTCGATGCCCAGACGCAGCGGCGCGGCGCGGCACAGCTCGTCCAGTGCCAGCTCACCCAGCCGGCGTTCGCGCTCGAGCGCGGCCGGGCTCATCGGCGTGCGCCCGTCCATCGCCACGTCCATCTGCAGCACCAGCTCGCGCAGCAGCGCCGACACCTCGAGCACGCGGCAGCAGCGCCAGGCGCTGCCAGCCTCGCCCGGCAAGCCGGGGCCGACGCGGCCGGCGCCCTGGTGCACGTACAGCGTGCGCAGGTCGGCGGCCTCGACCACGCTGACCAGATGTTCGACCCGCGGCGGAATCCACACCGCGCGCCAGGCCGGCACCAGGTAGGTGCTGTGTGCGGCCGTGATGCGCGCCACACCCGACGCGCACACCACCACCTGCGCCCAGGCGTGGCTGTGCGGCGTGATCTCGGTGTCCGAGCGCAACTGGCGCGCCTTGGCGCGCACCGGGCGCTCGCGGGTGGGCTCGAAGCGTTGCGGATCCACCGGCGGCACCAGCGCGCGCGCCGGCTTGTGCGACGGCAGCGGGGCAGGGCGGCGGCTTGGCATCTTCTCGATAGAAGCTGGCGGACTATCGTAGCCCGGCCGCACCGGCGCCGCCTACGATGGCGCCCATGTCCACACTCACGCTGCCGCCGACGCCGCTGCGCCGTGATGCCACGGTCGTCGGCCTGGTCGGGCTGGCGCACTGCATCAGCCACTTCAGCCAGCTGCTGCTGGCGCCGCTGTTCCCGTGGCTGCGTGAGGCCTTCGGCGTCAGCTACGCGCAGCTGGGCTTCCTGATGACGATCTTCTTCGTCGTCTCGTGCGTGGTGCAGACGCTGTCGGGCTTCCTCGTAGACCGCCATGGCCCGCGGCCGATCCTGTTCGGCGGCTTGAGCCTGCTGGGCGTGGCGGCGCTGGGTTTTGCCGCCAGCCAGAGTTACTGGATGCTGGCCGGCTTCTCGGTGGTGGCCGGCATCGGCAACGGCGTATTCCACCCGGTGGACTACACGATGATCAACCGCCGTGTGGCCAAGCATCGGCTGGCGCATGCCTACAGCGTGCATGGCATCACCGGCAGCCTGGGCTGGGCGCTGGCGCCGGCGCTGCTGGTGCCGATCACCATGGCCTCGTCGTGGCGCGTGGCGCTGCTGGTGGCCGCGGCGCTGGCCTTCGGCGTGCTGGGCCTGCTTTGGCTGTGGCGCGGCGAGCTGCAGGTGGACCCGCCCGAGCCACAGGCCGAAGCGCGGCCGGGCCAGCCCACGGCGGCGGCGCAGCCCGAGCATGCGCTGGCCTTCCTGCGCATCCCGGCGGTGTGGATGTGCTTCGCGTTTTTCTTCTTCTACGCCGGCGCGCTGTCGATCGTGCAGACCTTCGCGCCGCAGTCGGCGCGCGAGCTGCACGCGGTGCCGGCGCAGTGGGCGGCGCTGTGCCTGACCATCTACATGGCGTGCAGCGCGGCCGGCATGCTGGCCGGCGGCTTCATGGCCAAGGACCCCGAGCGCGCCGAGCGCATCGTCGGCATCACTTTCGGCCTGGCGGCGATCGTGGCCTTGGCCATCGGCTTTGCCACGCTGCCGGCTTTTGCGGTGCCGGTGCTGTTCGGCGCGATGGGCTTCGTCTCCGGCATGGCCGGGCCGTCGCGCGACCTGCTGGTCAAGCGTTCGGCGCCCGACAACGCCACCGGCCGCGTCTACGGCGTGGTCTATTCGGGGCTGGACATCGGCCAGGCGCTGGTGCCGCTGTTCATCGGCACGCTGATGGACCACGGCGCCTTCAGCAGCGTGTGGCTGGCGCTGGCGCTGCTGCAGGGCGTGCTGATCGTCAGCGCCTTCAATGTGAAGCGCGTGCGGCGCACGGTGCTGGCGCCGGCCTGAGCGGCTCGGACACACGCTCGAGCGCGCCCGTGCCGCGCGCGGTGCCGCTGTGCGCGCTGCCGCAGCAGGCGGGCGCTTTCGCATAATCGGCGGTGCCATCGCCCTTGTTCCATGAACGCCCGCCCCGCCGGCCACGCCCTCGTCGAAGCACTGATCGCCCAGGGCGTGACGGCCGCCTTTGGCGTGCCCGGTGAAAGTTATCTGGCGGTGCTCGACGGCTTCTTCGAACACCGCGACCGCATCCGCTTCGTCGCCTGCCGCCAGGAGGGGGGTGCCGCTTTCATGGCCGACGCGCAGGGCAAGCTCAGCGGGCGCCCCGGCATCTGCTTCGTCACGCGCGGCCCCGGTGCGGCCAACGCGGCCGTGGGGCTGCACAGCGCCTTTCAGGACTCGACGCCGCTGATCCTGTTCGTCGGCCAGGTGGCCGGTGGGCAGCGCGACCGCGAGGCCTTCCAGGAGGTCGACTACCGCCAGATGTTCGGCCCGGGCACGCTGGGCATGGCCAAGTGGGTGGGCGAAGTGCAAAGCGCCGAGCGGCTGCCCGAGTACGTGGCGCGGGCCTTCCACACCGCGATGCAGGGCCGCCCCGGGCCGGTGGTGCTGGCGCTGCCCGAGGACGTGCTGACGCAAAGCACCGCGGCGCCGGTGCTGCCGCGGGTGAGCCCGGCGCTGGCCTGGCCGCCGCCGCAGGCCCTGCTCGAACTGCGCGCCTTGCTGCTGGCAGCGCAGCGCCCGCTGCTGATCGCCGGGGGCAGCGGCTGGGACGCCGAAGCGGCGCAGGCGCTGCAGGCCTTTGCCGAGGCGTGGCAACTGCCGGTGGCCTGCGGCTTTCGCTTCCAGGACTGCTTCGACAACCGCCATGCGCTGTACGCCGGCGACGTGGGCATCGGCATCAACCCGGCACTGGCCGAGCGGGTGCACGACGCCGACCTGATCGTCGCGCTGGGTGTGCGCCTGGGCGAGATGACCACCGGCGGCTACACGCTGCTGCAAGCGCCGCGCCCGGCGCAAAAGCTGGCGCACGTGCACGCCGGCGCCGAGGAACTGGGCCGCGTCTATGCCGCCGACTTGCTGCTGCAGGCGTCGATGGCCTGTGCCGCCAAGGCGCTGCGCACGCTGGCCGCGCCGCCGTCGTTGCCGTGGGCCGCGTGGGCGCAGGCCGCGCATGCCGACTACGAAGCCAACCAGATCGCGCCCAGCGTCGAGCCGATGGACCTGGCGGTGGTGATGAAGACGGTGCAGCGGCTGGCGCCGCCCGACACCGTCTACACCAACGGCGCCGGCAACTTCAGCGGCTGGCTGCACCGCTACGTGCGCTATCACGGCTTGCAGCACCACGGCCGCACGCAACTGGCGCCGACCTCGGGCGCGATGGGTTACGGCTTGCCGGCGGCGGTGGCGGCGTCGCTGCTGCAGCCGCAGCGCACGGTGGTCAATGTCGCCGGCGACGGCGACTTTCTGATGACGGCGCAGGAACTGGCCACCGCCACCGGCTGCGGTGCCGGGCGCGGCGGCGGCAGGCTGATCAGCATCGTCGTCGACAACGCCAGCTACGGCACGATCCGCATGCATCAGGAGCGCGCGTACCCGGGGCGCGTCAGCGGCAGCGAACTGTGCAACCCGGATTTCGCCGCGCTGGCCGCGGCCTACGGCTGGCGCGCGCAGCGTGTCGACCGCACCGCGCAGTTCGAGCCGGCCTTCGCCGCCGCGCTGGCCGCCGGGCGGCCGACGCTGCTGCACCTGAAGCTGGACGCCGAGCTCATCACTTCGCGCGGCACCTTGAGCGCGATCCGCGAGGCGGCGCTGCGCCGCCGCAGTGATTGATCGGGCTATAAAGCGATCCGATCCAAGGAAGGCAACCGTGAGCGACCCCCTGAGCGACCCCCCCGCCGACAAGGCGACCCCGTCGACCTGCGACCTGTGCGATGCGCACCGTGGCGACACCGACGGCAGCTTTCGTGTGCTGCCGCCGCTGTTTCGCGACTTCGGGCGGCGCACCGCCTTCCACGGCCCGGTGAGCACGGTGCGCTGCTTCGACGACAACTCGATGGTCAAGGCGGCGGTCGAATCGGCGGGCGAAGGCCGCGTGCTGGTGGTCGACGGCGGCGGCTCGCTGCGCCGTTCGCTGCTCGGCGGCAACCTGGCTGCAGCGGCGGCGAAGAACGGCTGGGCCGGCGTGGTGATCGACGGCGCGGTGCGCGACGTGGCCGAACTCGCGTCGTGCGACTTGGGCATTCGCGCGCTGGCGCCGGTGCCGCTGCCGACCGAGCGCGCCGGGCAAGGGCTGCGCGAGGTGGTGCTGCAGATCCGCGGCGTTGCGGTGCGCCCGGGGGACTGGTTGGTTGCCGACGCCGACGGCATCGTGCTGCTGGCGCAGCGGGCCGCGACGGCATGAAAGCGCGCACCGCCAAGAAGCGCGCCAAGGCCGAGGCGCCGCAGGCCGACGCGGCGAGCGAAGTTTCGGACTGGGACGTGATGCCGTGCACGCCCGAGCAGATCGCCGCGGTGGCCGGCGAGTGCCGCAAGCTCGTGTCGCGCCGTGCACTGCTGGCCGCCGGCGTGTCGGTGGTGCCGGTGCCGGGGCTGGACTGGGCCAGCAGCATCGGCGTCATGGTCAACGTGCTGCCCGAGATCAACCGCAAGTTCGGCCTCAGCCCCGAGCAGGTGGAAAGACTGGCACCCGACCGCAAGCTCGTGGTGTTCAAGGCCATCACCGCCGGCGGCACCATGCTGGTCGGGCGCATCGTCACGCGCGATCTGGTGGTGTCCATGCTGCGCAAGGTCGGCGTGAAGCTGAGCGCGCAGCAGGCGGCCAAATACGTGCCGATCGCCGGCCAGGGGCTGTCGGCGGCGCTGACCTATGGTGCGCTGCGCTACGTGTGCCAGCAGCACATCGATCAGTGCATCGCCATCTGCGAGCAATTGCGGCTGCCGGCGCCGATCGTCGTGCCCAGCTGAGCACGGCCGCACCGCGGGGGCTGCGGTGCGGGCCGGGCCGGGCCGGGCCGGGCCGGGCCCTGTGGCGGCCGGCGACTACAATCGCCCGCTGTTCGGGGCGTAGCGCAGCCTGGTAGCGCATCTGCTTTGGGAGCAGAGGGTCGCACGTTCGAATCGTGTCGCCCCGACCAGATCCGCAGTTCGGTTCGACCGTGCTTCGCCGCGTACGCCGCTGGCGCTGCGCGGTGAGCCCGTGGTGCAAGGCCACGGCGATGCGGCGGCCGCAATGACGGCCGATAGCCTGTGGCAAAAACGGCGATGTGATAAATCAAAACTAATAGCGCATATCGTTCGATACAATCTCTTTACTCAAGCGGTTTTCCCTCAACCAACGAAAGGAAGAGCATGTCGATCATCAACACCCAGGTGCAGCCGTTCAAGACGCAGGCTTTCCACAACGGCAAGTTCGTCGAGGTCAGCGACCAGACCCTGAAGGGCCATTGGTCGGTGCTGATCTTCATGCCGGCGGCCTTCACCTTCAACTGCCCGACCGAGGTCGAGGACGCGGCCGAGCACTACGCCGAATTCCGCAAGCTCGAAACCGAGGTCTACATCGTCACCACCGACACGCACTTCTCGCACAAGGTGTGGCACGAGACCAGCGCCGCGGTCGGCAAGGCAAAGTTCCCGCTGGTCGGCGACCCGACGCACACGCTGACGAACATGTTCGGCGTGCACATCCCCGAAGAAGGCCTGGCGCTGCGCGGCACCTTCGTCATCAACCCCGACGGTGTGATCAAGACGGCCGAAGTGCACTCCAACGAGATCGCGCGCGACGTCACCGAGACGCTGCGCAAGCTGAAGGCGGCGCAATACCTGGCCAAGCACCCCGGCGAAGTCTGCCCGGCCAAGTGGAACGACGGCGCGAAGACGCTGACTCCGTCGCTGGACCTGGTCGGCAAGATCTGATGGCGGCATCGGGCCCCGCTGCGCGCGGGGCCGGTGCTGCACTGCAGCCTGGCGCCGTCGCGCGCGAGGCCTGACGCCGAAATTCCGACAAGACCCCCGGGCCTTGTCGCCAGCACCTCGACGGGCGCTGGCGACCGGGCCGGACGGCCCACGCTCGATCGAAGGAGAGGACGATGCTCGACAGCCACATCCAAGCCCAACTGAAGGCTTACCTGGAGCGGTTGCGCTCGCCGGTCGAATTGATCGCCAGCCTGGACGACCAGCCGGCCTCGCGCGAGCTGCGCGAGCTGCTGGACGAGGTCGCCGCGCTCAGCGACCAGGTCAGCGTGCGCTACGACGGCACCGAGTCGCGCCGGCCGTCGTTCCAGATCACCCCCGTCGGCGCCGACATGGGCGTGCGTTTTGCCGCCTTGCCGATGGGGCATGAGTTCACCTCGCTGGTGCTGGCGCTGCTGCAGGCCGGCGGCCACCCGCCCAAGGTCGACGACGACGTGATCGAGCAGATCCGCTCGCTGCAAGGTGAATTCGTATTCGAGACCTGGATGAGCCTGACCTGCCACAACTGCCCGGACGTGGTGCAGGCGCTGAACCTGATGGCGGTGCTGAACCCGCGTGTGCGGCACGTGGCGATCGACGGTGGCCTGTTCCAGCAGGAGGTCGAAGTCAAGGGCATCATGGCGGTGCCCGCGGTCTTCCTCAACGGCCAGCCCTTCGGCTCGGGCCGCATGGAGCTGGCCGAGATCCTGGCCAAGGTGGACAGCGGCGCGGCCACGCGCGAGGCGGCGCGGCTGGCCAAGGTGGAGCCCTTCGACGTGCTGATCGTCGGCGGCGGGCCGGCGGGGGCAGCCGCCGCGGTGTATGCCGCGCGCAAGGGCATCCGCACCGGCATCGTCGCCGAGCGCTTCGGCGGCCAGACGCTGGATACGCTGGGCATCGAGAACTACCCTTCGGTGCTCGCCACCGAAGGGCCGAAGTTCGCCGCCGCGCTGGAAGCGCAGGTGCGCGCCAACGAGGTCGAACTGCTGAACAACCAGCGCGTGCGCTCGCTGCAGCCGGCGCCGCAGCCCGGCGGCCTGGCCAGCGTGACGCTGGCCAACGGTGCCGAACTGAAGGCGCGCACGGTGGTCCTGGCGCCGGGTGCGAAGTGGCGCAACGTCGGCGTGCCCGGCGAGGACGAATACCGCACCAAGGGCGTGGCCTACTGCCCGCACTGCGACGGCCCGCTGTTCAAGGGCAAGGCGGTGGCGGTGATCGGCGGCGGCAATTCCGGCGTCGAAGCCGCGATCGACCTGGCCGGCATCGTCGGCCACGTCACGGTGCTCGAGTTCATGGACCAGCTCAAGGCCGACGCGGTGCTGGTGAAGAAGCTGCTGAGCCTGCCCAACGTGACGGTGCACCTGAACGCGCAGACGCTGCAGATCACCGGCGACGGCAGCAAGGTCAACGGCCTGCGCTTCAAGGACCGCACGAGCGGCGCCGAGACCACGCTGGAACTGGCGGGGGTGTTCGTGCAGATCGGCCTGGTGCCCAGCACCGACTTCCTGAAGGGCACGGTCGAGCTGAGCCGCTTCGGCGAGATCGTGGTCGATGCCCGCGGCGCCACGAGCGTGCCGGGCGTCTTCGCCGCCGGCGACGCGACCACGGTGCCGTACAAGCAGATCGTGGTCGCCGCCGGCGACGGCGCGAAGGCGGCGCTGTCGGCCTTCGACCACCTGATCCGCACCACCGCCCCGGCCTGAAGCGGCCGCAGCTTCAGGCTGGCGCCGCGGCGACGCGGCTGCGGCGCCAGCCATCCACCGAATAGATCAGCAGCGCCGCCCAGATCAGCGCGAAGCCCAGCAGCCGCGCGCGGTCGAAGGGCTCGTGGAACACCCACACGCCCAGGCCCAGTTGGATCGTCGGGCCGATGTACTGCAGCAGCCCGACAGTGGCCAGCGGCAAGCGGCGCGCGCCGGCGGCGAACAGCAGCAGCGGCAACGCCGTCAGCGGGCCGGCGGCCACCAGCCAGGCATCGAGCGCCAGGTCGCCGTGGCCCATCGCGCCGCGGCCGCTGAAGCTCCACCAGGCCAGCAGCGGCAACACCAGCGGCGCCAGCAGCATCGTCTCCAGCGCCAGGCCTTCCAGTGCGCCCAGCGGCGCGGTCTTGCGCATCAGGCCGTACAGGCCGAAGCTGCCGGCCAGCGCCAGCGCGATCCACGGCGGCCGCCCGGCCAGCAGCGCCAGCCACAGCACCCCCGCCGCCGCCAGCGCCACGGCGGCCCATTGCACACGCTCGAGCCGCTCGTGCAGCACCAGCACGCCCAGCAGCACGTTGACGATCGGGTTGATGAAGTAGCCCAGGCTGGCTTCGACCACCTGGTTGCTTTGCACCGCGTACACGTACAGCAGCCAGTTGCCCGACAGCAGCAGCGCGCTCAGTGCGAAGGGCACGAGCCGCCGCGGCTGGGCGAGCAGATCGCGCAGCCAGGCGAAGCGGCGCAGCAGCGCCAGCAGCGTCAGCACGAACAGCAGCGACCACACCGAGCGGTGCAGCACCACCTCGAACGGCGGCACCGCGGCGATGCGGTGGAAGTACAGCGGGAACAGCCCCCACATCACGAAGGCGAGGGCGGCGTAGACAATGCCGGGGTTCATCGAGTTCGGCATTGTCGCCGCGGCGGTGCGGCACCCACCAGCAAAAGGAACCCCATGAAACGTCTGGCCGTGCTCACCAGTGGCGGCGATGCCCCCGGCATGAATGCCGCGATCCGCGCGGTCACGCGCAGCGCATTGGCCGTCGGGCTCGAAGTGTTCGGCGTGCGCCAAGGTTATGCGGGGCTGATCGACGGCCGCTTCGAACGCTTCGGCCCGCGCGAAGTCGGCGGCATCCTGTCGCTGGGCGGCACCCTGCTCGGCACCGCACGCTGCCCGCCGATGCGCAGCCAGGCCGGCCAGCAGCAGGCGCTGGCGGCGCTGGCGGCGATGGGCATCGACGCGCTGGTGGTCATCGGCGGCAACGGCTCGCAAGGCGGCGCGCAGGCGCTGTCGGCGCAGGGGCTGGCCGTGGTCGGCGTGGCCTCCACCATCGACAACGACCTGGCCGGCACCGACATCACCATCGGCGCCACCACGGCGGTCGATGTCGCGCTGGAGTCGGTGGACCGGCTGCGCGTGACCGCCTCGTCGCACCGGCGCGGCTTCCTGGTCGAGGTGATGGGGCGCGACTGCGGCTATCTGGCGGCGATGGTCGGCGTGGCAGGCGGTGCCGAGGTGATCTGCGTGCCCGAGCGGGTGCTGCCGCCCGAGGCCGTGGCCGACGGCGTGCGCGACGCCTACCGCCGCGGCAAGACACACGCCTTGGTTGTCGTCGCCGAGGGCGCCGCACAGAACGCCAACAGCCTGGCGCAGTATTTCAAGTCCAATGCACCGAGCCTGGGCTTCGACATGCGCGTGTGCAAGCTGGGCCACGTGCAGCGCGGCGGCGCCCCGGGGGTCGGCGACCGCATGCTGGCCACACGCCTGGGCGTGGCCGCGGTGCAGCACCTGCAGCGCGGCGAACACGGGGTGCTGATCGGGCAGGTCGGGGGGCGCATCCAGGCCACGCCGCTGGCCGAGGTGGCCGGGCGCACCAAGCCGGTGGACCTGGACCTGCTGGACCTGGCGCAGATGCTGGCGCGCTGAGATCCCGGCTTCAGCGCCGGGTGGTCAGCGCCGCGGCAGCAGCACCTGCGCGTCGGGCGGTTCGGCGTACAGCCGCTCGACCAGGGCGGCGCGGTGGGTCAGCACCGCGCGCTGGTTGATCGAACCCTTGTCGGTGAGCTCGCCGCGGTCGATGTCGGGCGGCTCGGCCAGCAGCAGCGCACGGGCGATGCGGTTGGCACTGCCGCTGCCGTCGTGCCACAGGCGGTCGAGCAGCGCCTGGAAGAACTCGCGCACGCCGGGGTCGGCCAGCACCTGCAGCGCGCTGGCCTCGTTGCCCAGGCCGAAGCGCCGCCTGGCATCGTCCAGCCGCGGGAAGATCAACGCGCCGACCTCGTCGCGGTTCAGCCCGGCGAGCACCGCGTCCTGCACCAGCGGGTCGCCGGCCAGCACGATCTTCATGCGCAGCGGGCCGACGTTGACGAAGGTGCCGGTGGACAGCTTGAAGTCCTCGGCGATGCGCCCGTCGAAGCGCAGGCCGCGCCGCGGGTCGGCCTCGTCCACGCAGCGCACCGCATCGCCGCTGCGAAGAAAGCCTTCGTCGTCGAAGGCCTCGGCCGTGTGCTCGGCGGCGCGCCAGTAGCCCGGCATCACGTTCGGGCCCTTGAAGCGGATTTCGAGCTTGCCTTGGCTGGGCACCAGCTTGAGCTGCACCCCCGGCGCGGGCAGCCCGACATCGCCGCTCTTGACCCCGCTGCCCAGCGCGAAGGTGCACGACGGCGAAGTCTCGGTCATGCCCAGCCCGCTGAAGATGCAGATGCGCTGGCCGGTGGCAGCCAAGGCGTGGCGGTCGATCTGGTCCCACACCGCCTGGCTCAGGCCGGCACCGGCGAACATGAAGGCCTTGACGCGCGAGAACAGCCTGTCGCGCAGCGCCGTGTCGCGGTCCATCGCGCGCGCGATCTCCTCGAAGCCCTTGGGCACGTTGAAGTAGACCGTCGGTGCGAGCTCGCGCAGGTTGCGCAGCGTGGCCGCGATGCCTGCCGGCGTGGGTTTGCCGCCGTCGATGTACAGCGTGCCGCCGTTGTACAAGGCAAGGCCTACGTTGTGGTTGCCGCCGAAGGTGTGGTTCCAGGGCAGCCAGTCCACCAGCACCGGCGGCTCGTCGGCGACGAAGGCAAAACACTGGCGCAGCATCTGCTGGTTGGCGCACAGCATGCGCTGGGTGTTGATCACGGCCTTGGGCTGCCTTGTGGAGCCCGAGGTGAACAGGAACTTGGCGATGGTGTCGGGGCCGACGCAGGCGTGCGCCTGCAGTTCCTCGTCACCCGGTGGGGTGGCCAGCAGCGCATCGAAACGCGTGAGGCGCCGGCCTTGCAGCGCGGACGCCTCCTCGCCGCGGCCCAGGCAGATCTCGACGTCGGCCGGCACCGCGGCAGCCATCGCGCGGCCGAACGCGTGGCCGTCGGCGGCATACACCAGCCCCGGCGTCAGCGTCGCCACGATGTGCCGCAGCTTGGCGAAGTCCTGCGACACGGTGGAATAGGCCACCGACACCGGCGCACAGGGCACGCCCACCCACTGCGCCGCCAGCGCCAGCGTGTAGTGCTCGAGGTCGTTGTCCGACAGGATCACGATCGGCTGCTGGGCCGACAGGCCGCGCAGCGCCAGCGCCTGGCCGATGCGGCGCACGCGATCGAGCATCTGCGCGTAGCTGATCTCGATCCAACGCCCGTGCGCAGCGCGCTGTGCCACCTGCACGCGATTGGGTGCGTGCTGGGCCCAATGTTCGAGCCGGTCGGTCAGCCGCGCGGGGAAGGGCAGCAGCGCCTCGGTCGAGCGCAGGCGGTGCACGCCGTCGGCATCGACGCTGTGCACCACATCCAGGCAGCCGCCGACGCGCACCGGCCGCACGCCGGCCGTGGCCGGGCCTGGTGCGCTCACGCCTTGGCCACCTTGGCGGCGCGCCCGTCGAGGAAGTCGCGCATGCGCTGCTTGGCCGCCGGGTCGGCCTGCGCGATCGCGGCCACCAGCGATTCCACGAACAGCGCTTCCGCCGGCGGCAGCTCGGCGATGCGCGGCAGCGCCTGGATCACCGCGAAGTTCGACAGCGGCGCATTGCCGCAGACCTTGTGCGCCAGCTCGAAGCCCTTGCGCAGCCCTTCGCCGGGCTCGACCAGGTAGTGCGTGAGCCCCGCTTGCTGGCCTTCGCCGGCGTCGAGCACACGGCCGGTGAGCATCATGTCGGCCATGCGCGACGCGCCGATCAGCCGCGGCAGGCGCATCGAGCCGCCGCCGCCGACGAACAGGCCGCGCTGGCCCTCGGGCAAGCCGTAGTACGCGCTGCGTTCGGCCACGCGGATGTGCGCGGCGGCGGCGATCTCGAGCCCGCCGCCGATCACCGCACCGTGCAGCACCGCCACCACCGGCACCGGCGCGTACTGCAGCTTGTCCAGCGCCGCATGCCACATGCGCGAATGCAGCACGCCGTCGAACACGCTGCGCTCGGCCAGTTCCGACAGGTCCAGCCCGGCGCAGAAGTGCTGGCCTTCGCCGCTGAGCAGCACGCAGCCGGTGTGCGCATCCAGGCCGTTCAACAGCTGTTCCAGCCGCTGCAGCAGCGCGTCGTTGACCGCATTGCGTTTGTTCGGGCGGTTCAGCCGCAGGTGCAGCACCGCGCCGTCGCGCTGTTGGCGGATCAGCGTGTCGTCGCAAGCGTCGGTGGGCAGCGTCATGGCAGTCGGGCCGCACGGCGCGCGGCAAGGGTGGGCAGGCTCGGGTATGGTAAGGACAACGCACAGCCGCAGGAGCGAGCGATGAAGGCCGATCAACTGATCGCCATCGACACCCACACTTATGCCGAGGTGTCGTGCTGGAACCCCTTCGACAGCTGCGGCGAGGAGTACGACCGCGCCGCCGGCAAGTACTTCCGCAGCAACCGGCGCCCGACCATCGACGAGACGGTGGCCTACTACCGCGAGCGCCGCATCGGCCTGGTGATGTTCACGGTCGATGCCGAGGCCAAGCTCGGGCGCCGGCGCATCCCCAACGAGGAGATCTGCGACGCCGCGCGCAAGAATGCCGACATGATGATCGCCTTCGCCAGCATCGACCCGCACAAGGGCAGGATGGGTGCGCGCGAGGCGCGCCGGCTGATCGAGGAGCACGGTGTCAAGGGCTTCAAGTTCCACCCGACGGTGCAGGACTTCGTGCCCACCGACCGCATGGCCTGGCCGATCTACGAAGTGATCAACGCCTGCAAGCTGCCGGCGATCTTCCACAGCGGGCATTCGGGCATCGGCTCGGGCATGCGCGGCGGCGGCGGATTGAAGCTGGCCCACAGCAACCCGATGCTGCTGGAAGACGTGGCCATGGCCTTCCCCGACATCCAGTTCGTGATCGCGCACCCGAGCTGGCCGTGGCAGGACGAGGCGCTGAGCCTGGCGCTGCACAAGCCCAACGTGTGGATCGACCTGTCGGGCTGGAGCCCGAAGTACTTCCCGCCGCAGCTGGTGCAGTACGCCAACACGCTGCTGGCAGACCGCATGCTGTTCGGCAGCGACTATCCGCTGATCACCCCCGAGCGCTGGCTGGCCGACTTCGAGCAGGCCGGCTTCAAGGAGCGCGTCAAGCCCGGCATCCTGAAGGGCCACGCGATGCGGCTGCTGGGGCTGGGCCCGGCGAGCGCGGCGGCCTGATGTTCGGCTCGAGGCTCAGCGCGCGCTCTTGCGCGGCGGCCACGGCTTCCAGCGCCGGTGCACCCACCACCACTGTTCGGGCCGGCGCACGACCAGCAGCTCCAGCGCGCGGTTGAAGGCGCGTGTGGTCAGGCGGATGGCCTCGTTGGTGTCGGCGTGCTCGACCAGCGGCACCGGCGCTTCGAAGCGCAGCACGTGGCGGCCGTCGCGCTCGCGCCAGCTCGACGCCGGCACCACCGGCGCGCCGGTGGCCAGCGCGATCACCGCCAGGCTGCGGAAGGTGCCGGCGGCATGGCCGAAGAACTCGGCCATCACCCCGTCCTTGCGCTGCGCATGCTGGTCGAAGGGGAACACCACCAGGTCGCCCGCGGCCAGGCGCTCGAGGATCGCCTCCAGCCCGCCGCGTTTGGGCAGCACGCCGAAGCCGGCCTTGCGGAAGCGCCGCGTCACCAGCCGGTCCAGCCATTCGGGGCGGATCGGCCGGCGCACGAAATGGAAGCGCCCGTGCGCCTGCGGGAAGCTCATCAGGCCGGCGCTGGTCGAGACCTCGAAGTTGCCGAAGTGACCGGTGAGGATCAGCACCCCCTTGCCCAAGGCGTGCGCGGCCAGCAGGCCATCGAGGTTCTCGACGCGCGCCTTGGCCATGCGCCGCGCCCTGGACAGCCAGGGGTAATAGGCAAACTCCCACAGCAGCCGGCCCAGATGGCCGTAGTGCGCCTGCGCCAGCCGCTCGATCTCGGCCTCGTCGACCGCCTGGCCGTACACGCGCCGCAGGTTGTCCAGCACCACGCTGCGCCTGAACGGCAGCAGCCGGTACAGCAGCCGCGCGGCAAAGGACGGCGCGGCCTGCGCCGGGCGCGCCACCGCCATCGCGGTGGCCTGGCCGCGGTCGTGCGTCAGCGACAGGCTGATGCGGTCCAGACGGTTGTGCCCCAGCGCCAGTTGCGCCGCGTCGCTCAGCGTCACCCTCGGCGCGCCGTAGCCGTCGCGGCTGATGTGGAAGTCGACGGTGCCCACGGCGCCCAGCGCGGCTTCGCGCGGGAACAGCTTGACGCAGGCTTCCTTGGCGGCAAAGCGTGCCGCCAGGCTGGCGGCGCGGCCCGGGCCGTCGCCGGCGTCGGCGAGCTCCTGCGCGGTGAAGTAGTGGCCCAGCTCGGCGGCGGGCGTTTGCTGCAGCAGCCGCTCGATGCGCGCGATCTGCACGGTGTCGACGCCGCAGCGCACGGCGCCGTCGGGCAACCGGGGTGTGCTGCGGGCCGCGCTCACGCCGCGCCGGCGCGCAGCAGGCACGCGGCGTTGGTGCCGCCGAAACCGCGCGACAGCACCAGCGCCACGTCGCTGCGCGGCGGGCGATGGGCGGCGCTGGCGGCGATGGCAGCACCTTGGACGTCGAGCGGCCCGAGGCCGGCGATGCCCGGCACCACCGCCGCACGCAGCGCCTGCAGCGCCAGCACCACGTCGATCAGGCCGGCGGCGGCCAGCAGATGGCCGAAGGCCCACTTGAACGCACTCACCGGCGGCATGGGGTCGCCGAAGACCTCGGCCAGCGCCCGTGCTTCGGAGCAGTCGGAGTTGGGCGTGCCGTTGCCGTGGGCGACGATCAGCCCGACCTCGGCCGGCTGCAGCCGCGCATCGGCCAGCGCGGCGCGGATCGCGCGCACCAGGCCGTCGCCGTCGTCGCGCACCGGCAGCAGGCCCTGCGCCTCGCCGCCGCTGCCGAAGCCCAGCACCTCGCCGAGCACCATGGCGCCGCGTTCCAGCGCGGCGGCTTCGGTTTCCAATGTCAGCGCGGCGGCGCCTTCGCCCATGGTGCTGCCGTCGTGGCGCGCGTCGAAGGGGCGCAGCCCGCTGGGCGACAGCAAGCCGAGCTGGTGGTAGTACAGCAGCGTTTGCGGCTCGATCGGCGCATCGTGCGCGGCCACCACGGCGCGAGCGCATTCGCCGGCGCGCAGCGCCGCCGCGGCTTCGGCCAGCGCCAGCAGCCCGCTGACGCTGTGGTGCGTGACGCAGGCATTGGGCCCCTTCAGGCCGTGGCGGATGCCGACGTGGCCGAGCACGTTGTTCGGCAGCGAACGCAGCAGCCACAGCGGGTTGACGGTGGCCGCCAGCTCCTGGCCGAAGGCCTTCAGCTCGCCTTGCGCAGCGGCGATCAGGCCGAAGTAGTCGTACTGGTTGGCGAAGATGCCGCCGCCGGAGCCGACGTACACGCCGGTGCTGTCGGCAAAGGCGGTGGCCGCCGCTTCGTCGAGCGTGTTGCGCCAGGCGGAGAAGCCGGCGCTTTCGATCGCGCGGTCGGCCGCATACAGCCCGAACACGTCGGTGCGCCGGATGTGCTTGAGCAGCTTGCGGTCGCCGGTGAGCTTGCCGGCGTTGTAGTCGGCGACTTCGGCGGCGATGGCCACCGGCCAGCCGCTGGTGTCCCACTGCGCGATCGGCGCGATCGCCGAGCGGCCCTCGAGCAGCGCGGCCAGGATGGCCTCGGGGCTGTGGCCGGCACCGCAGATCGCGCCGCTGCCGGTGACGAGGATGCGCGCGGCCTTCACAGCAGGGCCTCCACGTCGTCGGGGTGGCGAAAGGCCAGGCAGCTGTTGGAGCCGCCGAAGCCCAGCGAGTTGGACAGCGCGACGCGGATGCGGCGCTGGCGCGGGGCGTCGCGCACCACGTCGACGTCGCAGTCCGGGTCGAGTTCGCGCAGGTTGGCGTTGACCGGCAGCGTGCCGTGGTGGATGGCCAGCGCACACACGGCGGCTTCCACGGCGCCCGCGGCGGCGATCAGGTGGCCGGTCACGCTCTTGGTCGAGCTGACCGCGAGCTGCATGCGCTGTTCGCCCCACACCGCCTTGACCGCCGCGCATTCGCTGCGGTCGTTCATCGGCGTGGAGGTGCCGTGCGCGTTCAGGTAGTCGACGTCGGCCAGGCTGGCGCCGGCGTCGCTCATGGCCTGGCGCATCGCCTGGATCGGCCCGTCGCCGGAAGGGTGCGAATCGGTGATGCGGTAGCTGGACAGCGAGTTGCCGTCACCCGCCAGTTCGGCGTAGATGCGCGCGCCGCGCTGGCGCGCCGCGTGCCAGTCCTCGAGCACCAGGAAGCCGGCGCCTTCGCCGAGCACGAAGCCGTTGCGCGTGGCGTCGAAGGGCCGGCTCGCGCGTTCGGGGCTGTCGTTGTCGGGTGACACCGCATTGAGCAGGCAAAAGCCGGCCAGCCCGACCGGGTTGATCATCGAGTCGAAGCCGCCGGCGAGCACGCAGTCGGCCTCGCCGCGGCGGATCAGCTTCAGTGCCGTGCCCACCGCCTGGCCGCCGGAAGCGCAGGCGGTGTGCACCGAGCTGGAATAACCCTCGATGCCGAACACGCGCGTCAGCAGCGCCGCACCGCTGGCCGAGTTGCTGCGGCAGAACACCAGCGGGTCGGCGGCCGAGCCGTGCGCCTGCGCCAGCAACCGCGTGTCGAGCTCGCCGCCGGGCGCCGCCTCGCGCTGCACCTGCGCCAGCTCGTCGTAGCTCACGCCCATCATGCCGGTGCCGACCACGCAGCCCCAGCGCGCGGCGGTGGCGGGGGTGGGGCGGATGCCGGCGTCGGCCAGGGCCTGCGCCGCGGCGACCAGCGCGAAGCGGTGCGAGCGGTTCGCCAGCTTCAGCAGCTTGCGCTCGCCGGCGGCGCGCAGCACCGCGGCGTCGTCCAGCGCCTTGACCTCGGCGGCGATGCGCACCGGGAAACCGCTGGCATCGAAGCTGGCGATGGCCGCGGCGCCGCTGCGCCCGGCGAGCAGCGAGTGCCAGGTGCTGGCCACGTCGTTGCCGACGGGGGTGACCAGCCCGAGGCCGGTGATCGCCACGCGGCGGCGTTGGCTCATGAGGCACTCCAGGGTGTGATTTCTATGCGTGCACTGGCCACGGCCTTGTCGTCGCTGCGCGCCGCCACCTTGAGCCGCGCACGCTGCGGTCCGATGTCCTGCAGCAGCGCTTCTAGCTGCAGCCGCGCCCCGGGGGCGGTGAACGATCGGATCTTGGTCTGGCTCACCTTGGTCACGGCCACGGGGCTGCCGGCCAGCGGCGCCGATTGCCGCACCAGCTGCAGCGACAGGCTCGCCAGCGCGTCCATCAGCAGCGTGCCCGGATAGACCGCGCGGCGCGGGAAGTGGTCGGCAAAGTAGGGCGCGTCGGCCACGTCGGGCACCTGCAGCACGGCGCTGATGCGTTCGCCGGGCGTGGTTTGCAGATCGTGCAGCGCGGGCGTGGGCACGCCGGCAAAGCGTGCAGGCGCGGCACCGGCGCCGAGCAAGGTGTGCAAGTCGGCGCGCAGTGCTTCGGGTGCGTCGAACTCGTGCAGCGGCAGCATCGGCCCGACGCTGTCGATCAACTCCATGGCCAGTCTGCCGTCGATGAAGGCCTTGCCGCTGTAGGCCACGGCCTCGGCGTCGCAGCGCTCGATGTCGGCCTGCAGCGCCAGCGTGCTGCCGGGCGAGGGCAACCGGTGGTAGTGCACCGCGCTGGCCAGCCCGGCCACCGGCCGCAGCGCGAAGTCGAGCTGCGCCATCGCCGACCACGCGGCCAACTGGCCGACCGCCTCGGCCATCAGCGAGGCCGGGAAATGCACGCCCAGCGGCAGCGTGTAGAGGCCTTCGACCCGCCCGCCTTCACGCCGCGTGATGCGGTCGACGAAGGAAAAACTGCGAAAGCGCCCCAACACTGGGCTTCGCTTCAGCCCGCCAGCGCGCGCTGCGCGCGGATCACGACCTTGCAGAAGGTCTCGGTGGTGAACAGCCGCGGCACGTCGGCGGCCTTCAGCGGCGTCTTGAAGCGTTCGGCCGGTACTTCGTCGAGGAACTCGCGCAGCCGGGCCAGGCCGGCGTCGGTGACCACGCCCTTGGTCTCGAACTCGGCTTCGGGCAGCGGGCCGCGCGCGTCCTCGACGATCTTGCCGCGCGGGATCTTCACGCCGAAGCCCTTTTCGAGGCGGAACACCAGGTCGAGGAAGTCGATCGACTCGGCGTCCAGGTCTGCGATCAGCGAGGACTTGGGCTTGACCTCGTCGGCTTCGCAGCCGAGCGCGTCGGCGACGATCTGCGCGACCTTCGGATAGACCTCGTCGATCTGGGCTTGGCTGATGGCCTGTTCTGGCATGGGAAGTCCTTCTTGCTGTTGCAGCGGGTGTGCTTATTCCATCTTGAAGCCGCCGTCGACGTGCAGCACCTGGCCGGTGATGTAGTCGGCGAAGCGCGAGGCGAGGAACCAGACGGCGTGGGCCACGTCCTGGGCCTGTCCGTAGCGGCGCAACAGGATGCGCGCCTTGATCTGATCGTCGGCCAGTTCGCGCACCTGCTGCGACATCTCGGTCTCGATCACGCCGGGGGCGACGCAGTTTACCGTGATCTTGCGCGACGCCAGCTCTACCGCCATCGCCTTGGTGAAGGCGTTGATCGCGCCCTTGCTGGCGGCATAGTTCGACTGCCCGCGCCCGCCCTTGTCGCCGGCCACGGAGCTTAGATTGATGATGCGCCCCGAGCGCTTGGAGATCATGTGGCGCGCCACCGCGCGCGTCAGGTTGAACACGCCGACGACGTTGGTGTCCAGCACCGCGCGGATGTCCTCGTCCTCGAGCATGCCCAGCAGGTTGTCGCGCACGATGCCGGCGTTGTTCACCAGCACGTCGATGCGCCCGCGGCGCTCGACGATGTGCTCGACCGCATCGTTGACCGCCGCGGCGTCGGTGATGTCGGCGCGCATCGCCTCGCACCGGCCGCCGGCGGCCCGCACGGCGTCGACCACCTGTTGCGCCGCCTGCGCGTGGTCGCGGTAGAAGAACACCACGTCCATGCCGTCGCGCGCGAACAGCTCGACGGTCGCGCGGCCGATGCCGCGGCTGCCGCCGCTGACCAGCGCGACCTTGCCGGCCAGGCCCGAGTCGATGTCCATGGCGGTGGGTGCCCTCAGACCGAGCCAGCCAGGGTCAGCCCGAGATGGCGAAGCCGCCGTCGACGAACAGCGTGTGGCCGTTGACCATCGCGGCTTCGGGCAGGCACAGCAGGTACACCGCGCCGGCCACGTCCTCGGGCGTGAGCACCGGCCCGGCCGGCGTGCGCGCCTGGAAGGATTCGAGCACCTGCTCGCGGTTCGGGAAGTACGCCAGCGCGTCGGTGTCGACCACGCCGGCGCTGACTGCATTGACGCGGATGCCGCTGGGCCCCAGTTCCTGCGCCAGCGAGCGCACCAGTGATTCCAGTGCCGCCTTGGACGCGCCGATGAAGGCGTAGTTGGGCATCGCCCGCACCGAGCCCAGGCTGGACATGGCGATGACGCGCCCGCCCGGGCCCATCAGCGGCAACGCACGCTGCGCCAGCAGGTTCAGCGCGAAGGCGTTGGTTTCCATGCACCAGCGCCAGTGCTTCAGCGTCATCTGCATCGCCGGGCGCAGCACGCCGCTGGCGGCGTTGCTGACGACGATGTCCAGCCGGTCGAAATGCTTGCGCAGTTCGCTGAACAGCTCGTCCACGCTGTCGGGCTGGCTGACGCTGGCCTGGATGGCCACCGCGCGCCGGCCCATGGCGCGGAACTGCTCGCACAGCGCCTGCGCTTCGTCCTGGCTGTTGTAGTAATTGACGACGAGATCGCAGCCCGACGCGGCCAGTTTGGCGGCGATTGCCCGCCCGATGCCCCTTGCCGCGCCGGTGACCAGCGCCACCTTGCCGGCCAGCGGCGCGGCGCCGCTGACGGCAGGGGATGTCACCGTGGTGGATTGGCTCATCGTGGCTGTGGGTAGTTCGCCAAGCACGCTGCAGCGCACGCCTTGGCGCGCGGAATTGTAGGCCCTTGGGTCAGGCGCCGGTGTCTGCGCTGCGCGCTGCCTTCGCCTTGGCGCTGCACGCTGGCCTGCCCGGCAGGACTCGAACCTGCGACCTGCTGCTTAGAAGGCAGCTGCTCTATCCAGTTGAGCTACGGGCAGCCTCGAGCTGGCGTGGCAGATTCTAAGGAGCCGGCCTCGGTACGCCGCCGCCCAGGCGCACGGCGCTGGGAGCGGGCCCGGACGACTCGGGCCGATCGGGCGCCGATCCGTGGACGAGCGCCCGCCGATCCATCGCGGATCGCCAAAAAGTTCGCTGCACTGCTGGCCCGGACGGCCGATATGCACTGCAACCGCCCTGGCAGGGCGAGTGCAGGCGGGATCGGCCCACGTCTTCGGCGCGGCGCAGGAGCCTGGGCTTCGACGTGGCGCGGTGGCGCTGCAGCCCTGCCGGCCGCCCACGCCGCGCGCGCAACACAACCCTCGGATTCACCATGCTCGATTCGATCAAACGCTGGTTCGGTGCCCCGGCCGTGAACGTGCCGGGCTGGGGCGAGCTGTGTGCCTGGGCCAGGCAACGTCAATGGGCGCTGCGTGCGGTGCGCGAGCCCGATGGCTTCGTCGTCGACGGGCGCGCCGGCGACGCGCCGTGGCGGCTCGAATGGGGGCCGTCGCAGCGTTCGTACGTGGCGGGTGCCGAACTGCGCGTGCGTGCCGAACTGGACGTGCCGCGCGAGCTTCAGGCGATGGTGTTGCGCCGCCCGCTGATGGACGCCATGGAAAAGGCGATGTTCGAACAGTATGTCGAAGGCGTGCAAACGCGCATCGACACCGCCACGCCGCCGGAGATGCGCTGGCTGGTGATGCACCAGAAGCTGTCGGGCGCCGAGCTGAAGACGCTGCGCGACGGCTGGGGTGCGCTGTCGAGCTACAAACCCTGGCTGCTGCAGTGGCTGGCCGGCAGCCTGGGCCCGGTGCTGGCGGCATTGCCCGCGTCGGACGAGCGGCCGCTGCTGCTGATGATCGCGCGGCGCCGCCTTTGCCTGCGCATGGCGCTGAGCGAGCCGCGGCCTGCGGCGCTCGATGGCTGGCTGCAGTTGTTCGAATGCGCTGTGCAGCAGGCGCAGCGCGTGGTGGTCGACGCGGCCGACGCGCATGCGCCCAGCACGCAGCCCAGCTTGTTCGCGGCGTCGATGCTGCCGGCCGACGCCGCGCCGTCCTGAGGTGGCGCGGCGGCTTCAGCCCGAGCGCGCGAAGCGCCAGCCCATCTGCGCCAGCGGGCGCGCGCCGGCGCCCGACTGGCGCGCCTGTTCGCTGGCCGCGGTGCCGGCTTCCACGCGCTTGGCAATGCCCTGCAGGATGGCCGCCAGCCTGAACAGGTTGTAGGCGAGATAGAAGCTCCAGTCGGCGCGCAAGGCCGCGGGCGTGCCGCGGCCGCTGCGCTCGCAGTAGCGGCGGATGTAGTCGTCCTCCGACGGGATGCCCAGCGCGGCCAGGTCCAGCCCGCCGATGCCGCGGAAGCTGCCCGGCGGGATGTGCCAGGACATGCAGTGGTAGCTGAAGTCGGCCAGCGGGTG
>CAYZGL010000023.1:0-27550 GCA_964477985.1 uncultured Rubrivivax sp.
GCGGCATCGAGCACGCGATCCTGCACCTGCTGTACGCGCGCTTCTGGACCAAGGTGATGCGCGACCTGAAGCTGGTGTCGGTGGACGAGCCCTTCACCCGGCTGCTCACCCAGGGCATGGTGCTCAACCACATCTACAGCCGCCGCGGTGCGGCCGGCGGCATCGAGTATTTCTGGCCGCACGATGTCGAAAACGTCTTCGATGCCGACGGCAAGATCGTCGGCGCCAGGCTCGGCAGCGACGGCAGCGCGGTCGACTACGAGGGCGTGGGCACCATGTCCAAGTCGAAGAACAACGGCGTCGACCCGCAGCAGCTGATCGACCGCTACGGCGCCGACACCGCACGGCTGTTCACGATGTTCGCCAGCCCGCCCGAGCAGACGCTGGAATGGAACGACGCCGGCGTCGAAGGCGCGCACCGCTTCCTCAAGCGCGTGTGGGCCTTCGCCGCAAAGCACGCCGACAGCCTGCGCCGCGCGAGCGCCGGCGGGCTCGGCGCCGCCGCCTTGCGCACCGAAGCCAAGGCGCTGCGCCGCGAAGTGCACCTGGTGCTGCGCCAGACCAGCTACGACTACGAGCGCATGCAATACAACACCGTGGTGTCGGGCTGCATGAAGCTGCTCAACGCGCTCGAGGGCTTCGCGCCCGATGGCAGCGACGGCGATGCCGCCGTGCTGTGCGAAGGCACTTCGGTGCTGCTGCGCGCGCTGTACCCGGCGTGCCCGCACATCGCCTTCGTGCTGTGGCGCGAGCTGGGCTTCGCGCGCGCCGCCGGCGATCTGCTCGACGCGCCCTGGCCGCAGGTCGACGCGGCGGCGCTGCAGCAAGACGAGATCGAACTCGTGCTGCAGGTCAACGGCAAGCTGCGCGGCGCCTTGCGCGTGCCGGCGATGGCCGAGCGTGCGGCGATCGAGGCGGCTGCGGCGGCGAGCCCGGATTTCATCAAGTTTGCCGACGGGCGTGCGCCGAAGAAGGTGATCATCGTGCCGGGCCGGCTGGTGAACGTCGTTGTCTGAAGCGGCGCTGCGGCGGCGCGCGCTGCTGCTGGCGGCGCCGGCATGGGCGGTGGCGGGCTGCGGCTTCGAGCTGCGGCGCGCGGCCGAGCTGCACTTCGACAGCATCGCGCTGGCCGGTTTTGCGCCGCGCTCGGCGCTGGAGCGCGAACTGCGCGCCGCGCTCGAGCGCAGCATCGCGGTGAAGGAGGCGCCGACGCAGGCGCAGGTGGTGCTGCAGGCGCTGCAGGAGCAGCGCGTGCGCCGCGTGGTGGCCTTCACCGCGTCGGGCCAGGTGCGCGACATCCAGCTGCGCAAGATCTTCCGCTACCGCGCGCAAACGCCCAGCGAGCGCGAGCTGATCCCCGACGCGCGCATCGAGCTGGTGCGCGAGATGACCTTCATCGAGTCCGCGGCGCTGGGCAAGCAGCAGGAGGAGGAGGACCTGTTCCGCGAGATGCGTTCGGACATCGTGCAGCAGGTGCTGCTGCGGCTGTCGAGCATCAGGCTATGACTCCCCCCAGGCGCCTTCGGCGCTGCGGCCCTGGATACGGCTGAAATGCAGATCCGCGCCGACCAACTGAGCGCCGCGCTGCAGCGCGGGCTGAAACCTCTGTACCTGGTGCACGGCGACGAGCCGCTGCTGGCGCAGGAGGCGGCCGACGCCATCCGCGCCGCGGCGCGCGCCGCCGGCTACGCCGAGCGCCGGGTGTTCGACGTCAGCGGCGCGCACTTCGACTGGAGCGGGCTGCTCGGCGCGGCGCAGGAGATGAGCCTGTTCGCGCCGCGCCAGCTGATCGAGGTGCGCATCCCCTCGGGCAAGCCGGGCAAGGACGGCTCCGAGGCGCTGCAGCGTTATGTGCAGCACCTGTCGGACGACGTGCTGACGCTGCTGCAGCTGCCGCGGCTGGATGCACAGCAGCTGAAGAGCGCCTGGTTCGCCGCACTCGACGGCGCCGGCGTCACGCTGCGCGTCGAGCCAGTGGCGCGCGCCGCGTTGCCCGGCTGGATCGCGCAGCGGCTGGCTCGGCAGGGCCAGCGCGTGAGCGATGGCGACGAAGGCCAGCGCACGCTGGGCTTCTTCGCCGACCGCGTCGAAGGCAACCTGCTGGCAGCACACCAGGAGCTGAGCAAGCTGGCGTTGCTGTATCCCGGCGGCGTGCTGAGCTTCGCGCAGGTGGAGGCCGCGGTGCTCGACGTCGCGCGCTACGACGTCTTCAAGCTCGGCGAGGCGGTGCTGTCGGGGCGCGTCGCGCGCGCCTTGCGCATGCTCGACGGCCTGCGTGCCGAAGGCGAGGCGCCGGTGCTGGTGCACTGGACGCTGGCCGAGGACATCCGCGCGCTGGCGCGCGTGCATGCGGCCGTGGCCGAGGGCCAGCCGCTGCCGCTGGCGCTGCGCGAAGCGCGCGTGTGGGGCCAGCGCGAGAAGCTGTTCGAGCGCGCGCTGCCGATGTTGTCGGCCGCCGCGCTGCAGCAGCTGGTGCAGGCGGCCAGCGTGTGCGACGGGCTGGTCAAGGGCCTGCGCCAGCCCGATTGGCCCGACGACGCTTGGGACGGCCTGCGCCGGTTGGTGTTGTTGCTGCTGCAGCCGCTGAGCACGGGCACAGCGAAGCTGGCGCTGCAGGGCTGAGCCGCGGCGCGCCGCCGCCATCGGCGCAGCGGCGCCGCGTCTTCGAGGGAAGGCCGGGCCGCCCCGAGGGGTCTTGTCCCCCGCGAGTGGGCCGGGTACGCCCCGGCCCTGGGGGCGTTCAATAACCGCGCTCGCGCTCCACCAGATGCTGCAGCGGCCGGCCTTCGAGCAGTGCACGCACGTTGGCGGCGACCACCTGCGACGCGCTGGCCGCATCGGTCTGCCCGGCCACGTGCGGCAGCACCGTCACCTGCGGGTGCGACCAGAACGCGTGTGCCTGCGGCAGCGGCTCGGTGTGGAACACGTCGAGCACCGCACGCGCGACCCTGCCGCTGGCCAAGGCTGCCAGCAGGTCGGCTTCGACCAGGTGCGCGCCGCGCGCCAGGTTGACGATGCTCGCGCCGCGCGGCAGCGCCGCGAAGAAGCGTGCGTCCAGCAAGCCGGTGGTGGCCGGCGTCAGCGGCAGCAGGTTGATCACGATGTCGCTGCGCAGCAGCAGCGCCGGCAGCGCCGCGGCGCCGGCGTGGTCTTCGATTCCCGGCATGGCGGCCGCGGGCGCCGCCGGGCGCAGCCGCCAGCCGCTGACGCGATAACCCTGCTGCGCGATGCGCTCGGCCGCGGTGCGCCCCATCTGCCCCAGGCCCAGCACCAGCACCTGCACTTGATCGGCACGGCGCGACGGCCGCGGCGACCAGCGCCGCTGCTGCTGGTCGCGGGCGTAATCGAAGGCGCCGCGGTGCAGCCCCAGCGTGGCCCACAGCGCGGTTTCGGCCATCGATGCGTTCATCGCCGGATCGACCATGCGCGCCAGCGGCACGCCCTGCGGCACGCTTCGGTCCTGCAGCAAACCCTCGACCCCGGCCCACAGCGACTGGATCAGCCGCAGCCGCGGCAGCCCCTGCAGGCTGCCCGGCGGCGGGTTGGCGACCACCGCCACCTGCACGGTGTCGGCCGCGGCCAGCGCCTGTTCGCGGTCCAGCCATTGCGCCTGCGGCAAGGCGGCTTGCAGGTGGTGGTGCCAGGCCCGAAGCTCGGCCGCGTCGAAATCACCGCACAGCAGGATGTTCATGCGGCGCGAGCGTAGCGCAGGCTCTCAGCCGGCTGCGGCAAGCAGCTGGCGCAGCGCCGCGCGCAGCGTGTGCTCGCGCACCGCGGCGCGGTTGCCCGGCAACTGCAAGCGCTGCGCCTGCGCCCGCACCCCGCCGGGGCCGCGCACGGCCAGTGCCAGCCACACGGTGCCCACCGGCTTGCCCGGGGTCGCGCCACCGGGCCCGGCGACGCCGGTCACGGCCAGCGCCAGCTCCACGCCGGCGCGCTCGGCGGCGCCCTCGGCCATGGCGCACGCCACCGCCTCGCTGACCGCGCCGTGGGCGGCGATCAGCGCGGCGTCGACGCCCAGCATCTGCGTCTTGGCCAGGTTGCTGTAGCTGACGAAGCCGCGCTCGAACCAGTCGCTGGAGCCCGCCACCGAGGTGCAGGCCGCGGCGATCAGGCCGCCGGTGCAGCTTTCGGCGGTGGCCAGGTGCCAGCCGCGCCGGCGCAGCGCGTCGCCCAGCGCCAGCACCTCGGCTTGCAGCCCCGCTTGCAGTTCGCTCAGCTCCACAACGCGCGGGTGGGAAGCAGCAGCGCCAGCGTGCACGCCGCGGCGACCAGGTCGTCGAAGAGGATGCCGAAGCCCTGCGCCCAGCCCAGCGTGCCGCCCGGCGCCGGCTTGAACAGCCGGTCGGCCCAGCCCACCGGGCCGGGTTTGACGGCGTCGAACAAGCGGAACAGCGCAAAGGCCAGCCCCTGCGCCAGCCACGGCGCCGGCGCGATCAGCCACAGCACGGCCCAGAAGGCGATGACCTCGTCCCACACGATCGCGCCCGGGTCGGCCACGCCGAGGTGGCGCGCGCAAACGGTGCAGGCCCACACCCCGAGCAGCAACGCGGCGGCCAGCAGCGGCAGCCACGGCAGCGGGCCGAAGGCGTGTTCCAGCAGCACGAACGCGGCCCAGGCGGCGAGCGTGCCGGCGGTGCCCGGCGCACGCGGCGCCAGGCCGCTGCCGAAACCCAGCGCGATCAGATGCGCCGGATGGCGCAGCATGAAGCGCAGCGTGGCCGCCGAGCTCGCGCTCATCGGATCGCACTCACGGGCTGGCGCTCATGTCTTGAAGTGGTCGAAACCGCCGCGGCGCACAGCCAGCGGCTGGCCGGCGCCGTCGGTCACCGTCAGCGCGGCGCCGGGCTCGATGCGGCCGATGCAGCTCACCGCCACGCCGGCGTCGCTTGCCGCGGCGAGCACCGCGCCGCGCTGCGCGGGCGCGGCGCTGAACAACAGCTCGTAGTCGTCGCCGCCGTGCAGCTGCAGCTCGCGGCGCAGCGCCGGCGGCAGCGCGGCCAGCGCCGCGCTGGCCGGCAGCGCATCGGCGTCCAGCCGCGCGCCCACGCCCGAGCGGCGCAGCAGGTGGCCCAGGTCGCCGAGCAGGCCGTCGCTGATGTCGATGGCACTGCTGGCGATGCCGCGCAGCCGCTGGCCGAGCGCGACGCGCGGCTCGGGCATTTCCATCGCGCGGCGCCAGTGGTCGAAAGCCGCAGCGTCCGCTGCCAGCGTGCCGCGGAAGACCTCCAGCGCGGCACGCGCGTCGCCCAGGCTGCCGCTGACCCACAGCTCGTCGCCGGCGCGTGCGCCGCTGCGCAGCAGCGCCGTGCCCGCCGGCACCTGGCCGAACACGGTGATGCAGATGTTCAGCGGCCCCGCGGTGGTATCGCCGCCCACCAGTTCGATGGCGTGGTGCTCGGCCAGCCGGTACAGGCCGTCGGCAAAGCCGGCGAGGAAGGCGGCGTCGGCGCGCGGCAGCGCCAGCGCCAGCACGAAGCCCATCGGCTCGGCGCCGCAGGCGGCCAGGTCGCTCAGGTTGACCGCCAGCGCCTTGTGGCCCAGGCGTTGCGGCGCCACCGTGCCGAGGAAATGCCGGCCTTCGACCAGCATGTCGCTGGACACGCACAACTGCATGCCCGGCGCCGGCGCCAGCACGGCGCAGTCGTCGCCGGCGCCGAGCACCGCGCGCCGCGTCGGCCGCGTGAAGAAGCGCTCGATCAGTTCGAATTCGCCCAATGCCATGCCCGCATTGTGGCCGGGCGCGCGCGCTGGCCCAGCCCTGCCCGGCGCGAAGCCCCGGCCGGCGGGTGCACTCCTAGAATCGGCGCGCAGCTCGCCCGCCCCGCCCCGCGCCGCGTGCGAGACCCCTGCGCCCACAACCCAGCGGAGACCACGCCGTGCCGACCATCGACCAAAAGGCCGCCGAGCTGCGCCAGGCGGCGCTCGAATACCACGAGTTTCCGGTGCCGGGCAAGCTGGCGATCGCCGCCACCAAGCAGATGAGCAACCAGCACGATCTGTCGCTGGCCTACTCGCCGGGCGTGGCCGCGGCCTGCGAGGAGATCGTCGCCGACCCGGCCAATGCCTTTCGCTACACCGCGCGCGGCAACCTGGTGGCGGTGATCAGCAACGGCACCGCCGTGCTCGGGCTGGGCGACATCGGCGCGCTGGCGGCCAAGCCGGTGATGGAAGGCAAGGCGGTGCTGTTCAAGAAGTTCGCCGACATCGACGTGTTCGACCTCGAAGTCAACGAGAAGGACCCGGACCGGCTGGTGGAAGTCATCGCCGCGCTCGAGCCCAGCTTCGGCGGCATCAACCTCGAGGACATCAAGGCGCCGGATTGTTTCGTCGTCGAGCGCAAGCTGCGCCAACGCCTGAAGATCCCGGTGTTCCACGACGACCAGCACGGCACCGCGATCGTCGTCGGCGCGGCGCTGCTGAACGCGCTGCAGGTGGTGGGCAAGGACATCGCGCAGGTCAAGCTGGTGGCCAGCGGTGCCGGCGCGGCGGCGCTGGCCTGCCTGGGGCTGCTGGTCAAGCTGGGCGTGCGGCGCGAGAACATCTGGGTCACCGACCTGGCCGGGGTGGTCTATGCCGGCCGCACCGAGCTGATGGACGAGGACAAGGCGCAGTACGCGCAGCCCACCGCGCTGCGCACGCTGGCCGAGGTGATGCCCGGCGCCGACGTGTTCTTGGGCCTGTCGGCCGGCGGCGTGCTGAAGCCGCCGATGGTGGCGGCGATGGCGCCGCAGCCGGTGATCTTCGCGCTGGCCAACCCGACGCCGGAGATCGCGCCGGAGCTGGTGCGCGAGGTGCGCAGCGATGCGCTGATCGCCACAGGGCGCAGCGACTATCCGAACCAGGTCAACAACGTGCTGTGCTTCCCGTACATCTTCCGCGGTGCGCTGGACTGCGGCGCGACGACGGTGACCGATGCGATGAAGATCGCCACCGTGCACGCCATCGCCGAACTGGCGCAGGCCGAGCAAAGCGAGGTCGTTGCCGCGGCCTATGCCGGCGAGACCCTGGCCTTCGGCCCCGAGTACCTGATCCCGAAGCCCTTCGACCCGCGGCTGATGATGAAGGTCGCGCCGGCGGTGGCGCGCGCCGCGGCCGAATCGGGCGTGGCCAGCCGGCCCATCGCCGACTGGCAGGCTTATGCGGAAAAGCTGCACAGCTTCGTCTACGCGTCGGGCCAGACGATGCGGCCGATCTTCACGCTGGCCAAGAACGCCAAGGCCAAGCGCGTGGCCTTCGCCGAGGGCGAGGAAGAGCGCGTGCTGCGCGCGGTGCAGGTGGTGGTGGACGAAGGCCTGGCGCGACCGATGCTGATCGGCCGGCCGGCGATCATCGCCGCGCGCGTGCGCAAGTTCGGCCTGCGTTTGCAGCAAGGCGCCGACTACGACGTGGTGAACGTCGAGGACGACGAGCGCTACCGCGACTTTTACAGCACCTACCACCGCATGACCGAGCGCAAGGGCATCACGCTGCAGGTGGCGAAGATCGAGATGCGCCGCCGGCTGACGCTGATCGGCGCCATGATGCTCGAGAAGGGGCAGGTCGACGGCATGCTGTGCGGCACCTGGGGCACCACGGCCAACCATCTGCAGTACATCGACCAGGTCATCGGCAAACGCGTCGGCGGCAGCCCCAATACCGGCCAGGACGTGCGCGTGTATGCCTGCATGAACGGGCTGATGCTGCCGGGACGCCAGGTGTTCTTGGTCGATACCCACGTGAACGCCGATCCCAGCGCCGAAGAACTGTGTGAGATCACGGCGATGGCGGCCGACGAGATGATGCGTTTCGGCCTCACGCCGAAAGTGGCGCTGCTGTCGCACAGCAACTTCGGCAGCAGCGATGCACCCAGTGCGCTGAAGATGCGGCGCACGCTGGCGCTGCTGCGCGAGCAGGCGGCCTGGCTGGAAGTCGACGGCGAGATGCACGGCGATGTCGCGCTCGACGCGGCCGAACGGCGCAAGATCATGCCGCGAAGCACCCTGAGCGGCGAAGCCAACCTGCTGGTGCTGCCCAATATCGACGCCGCCAACATCGCCTACAACCTGCTGAAGACGGCGGCCGGCGGCGGCATCGCGATCGGCCCGGTGCTGCTCGGCGCGGCCAAGCCGGTGCACATCCTGACGCCGTCGGCGACGGTGCGCCGCATCGTCAACATGACGGCACTGACCGTTGCCGACGCCAACGAGGTGCGCTGAATCTGCCGCCGGCTGCGGTGGCGCGATGATATGTCTCACTACGTAACGATAGGTGTGTGCGCACACAAACATACCGTTTGACGCAGCGCTGCGTAGACCCTTGGCTTGAGATTCTTGCCGCGTTCGGCTAGCATTCGGGCTTCGTTTTCCAGGGTTATCCCGTGCTCGTGTGCCGTTTGCCGTCGCCAAGGCAGTCGATCAGTAAGTGGGCGCTTGCAACCGCGTTCACATGGATGGTGGCGATGGGTGCGGCGTCGGCCAGCGATCTGGCGGCCGAAAGTGCGACGCCGGTGCTGCCCACGGTGGCACTGGCAGCGCTGCCGACACAAGCGCAGCACACGGATGTATTGATTCGTCAGGGTGGCCCGTTTCTTCATGCCAAGGATGGCAGCGTGTTCGGCAACCGAGAGCGCCTGTTGCCGGCACAGCCTCGCGGCTACTACCGCGAATACACGGTGACGACGCCGGGCGCGCGCGATCGCGGCGCACAGCGCATCGTCTGCGGCGGAAGCCAGCCGAAGCAGCCAGAACGTTGTTATTACACCGCCGATCACTACGCGAGCTTTGCGCGCATCGTGCAGTGAACGGCCAGGGCCAAGCGATCCAGATCGAAGGAGGTAGGTGACCATGCTGTTGCACACAGTCCGTCCCAACATCGTGCAGGCGATCCGCGCCTACCGGGTGGACGACCTGATGCAGGCCGCCGAAGGCTCGGGCCAGCATTTCCTTTATGCCAACCTGGCGGCGGCACAGACCAAACAGGAGGTGCTCGACTGCATCGCGGCGTCGTTCCTGTTTCCGCCGCATTTCGGCAAGAACCTCGATGCGCTGTTCGACTGCATGACCGACATCGTGCACAAGGCCGGCGCGCAGCCGGGCTTCGTGGTCGTGCTCGAACAGTTGCCCGACAACCCGCGCTTCGACCGCGAGGTGCGCGAGCAGCTGCTCGACGTCTTCCGCGATGCGGCCGACTTCTGGGGCGAGCGGCGAATACCGTTCCGATGTTTCTATTCTTTTCGGTAGCCCGCTCCCTGGAAATCGGGTCAGGGGAGCGGGCGGAGATGACCCAGGCGGTGGCCGACAAGCCGGCACCCAAGGTGGCGGTATCGAAGAACGGTACCAACCCCAACTTCGGCATGAACATGCCGCTGATGAGCAGTGCCTTCGATACGGCCATGTGGCTGACGGCGGCCTGAGGCCTGCCACGGCGGCGGGGCCGCGTCAACGACACAACGGCCCTCGCGGGCCGTTGTGCTTTGCAGGCGCTGGCGCGATTCCGCGCTTCAGGGCTCGACCGATGGTTCGGGATGCTGCGGCGCGTGGGCGCTGTCGTGCAACTGCTCGGCCAGCGCCACGTACTGTGCGACCGGCACCTCCTCGGCGCGGCGCTGCAGATCGAAGCGGCCGGCGAAGCCGCGCGCATCGAGCCAGCGGCCCAGCGTGTGGCGCAGCAGTTTGCGCCGCTGCGAGAACGCCGTCGCGACCAGTTCCCCCAGCAGCGCTGGGGCCTGCGGCACAGGCAACGTCAGCGGCTGCATGCGCACCACTGCCGAATCCACCTGCGGCGGCGGGTCGAAGGCCTGCGGCGCCACCTCGAGCACGGTATCGATGCGGTAGCGCCACTGCAGCATCACCGTCAGCCGGCCGTAGTCCTTGCCGCCGGGTGCGGCCGCCATGCGCTGCGCCACCTCCTTTTGCAGCATGAAGTGCTGGTCGACGACGTGAGCGGCGGCCTGCAGCAGGTGGAACAGGATCGGTGTCGAGATGTTGTAAGGCAGGTTGCCCACCAGCCGCAGCCGGGCGCCCGCGGCGTGCGCCAGTGCCGCGAAATCCACCTGAAGCACGTCGGCCTCGATCACCTTCAGCGCGGCGCCGTGCGCGCGCAGCCGCCTTGCCAGGTCGCGGTCGAGCTCGATCACCGTCAGCGCGCCGCAGCGCTGCAGCAGCGGCCAGGTCAATGCCCCCAAGCCGGGGCCGATCTCGACCAGTGCCTGCCCGGGCTGCGGATCGACCGCATCGACGATCGCCTGCAGCACGCCGGGGTCGGCGAGGAAGTGCTGGCCGAAGCGTTTGCGCGGCCGGTGCTTCATCGGCGGCGGGCCGGTTGCATCAAGGCGGGTCGCGCATCTCGACGTAGGCGCGCGCGCGCAGCTCCTTGACCCAGTCGACCAGGGCCTGCTCGTACTTCTGCTCGCGCAACGCGGCGCGCGCCTGCTCGCGCAGCTGCTTGGTGTCCAGCGTCGCCTGGCGCCGATCGACGACCTCGATCAGGTGCACGCCAAAGCGCGAGCTCACCGGCTCGGACACGCCGCCGACCGTCAGCCGGTTCATCGCCTCTTCGAATTCGGGCACCAGCGCACCGGGGTTGACCCAGCCGAGGTCGCCGCCCTGGCTGGCCGAACCGTCTTCGGAATACTGCCGGGCCAGCGCCTCGAAGCTGCTGCTGCCCTTTTCGATCTGCGCGCGCATGTCGGACAGACGCCGGCGCGCCAGCTCGACGCTGAGCTGCGGCGACGGGCGCAGCAGGATGTGCCGCACCCGCGTCTGCGTGACCTGCACACCGGACACCTCGCGCCGGTCGACCAGTTTGATGACGTGAAAACCCGCGCCCGAGCGCAGCAGCGTCGCCGACACCTGGCCCGGCTGCAGGTCGCGCACCTTGGCGACGAAGGCGTCCGGCAGCCGCGCCGCCGGGCGCAGCCCGATCTCGCCGCCGCGCTCGCGGTTGCCGTCCTGCGACAACTCGCGCGCGACGCTGGCGAAATCCTCGCCGCCGCGCACCCGCGCCAGCGCGGCCTCGGCAGCGGCCTGGCGCTGCGCGACCAGCTCTGCGCTGGCGCCATCCGGCACGGTGATCAGGATCTGCGCGATATTCAGCTCCATGTCGCGCCCGGGCAGGGCGTTGCGCTCGGCCAGGAACTTGTCGATCTCGGCCTCGGTGACGCGGGTGCGCTGCCCGACATCGCGCTCGCGCACACGCTCCAGCAGGATCTGGTCGCGCAGCGTCGAACGAAAGCGGTTGAAGTCCATGCCGTCCGCGGCGACGCGTGCGCGCAGTTGCGCCAGGCTCAGCTTGTTCTGTGCGGCGATGCTCTGCACCGCGCGGTCGATCTCGGCGTCGTCGACGCGCACGCCGCTTTCGCGCGCGTGGGTCAGCATCACGCGCTCCTCGATCAGCGACTCCAGCGCCTCGTGGCGCAGCTGGGCTTCGCTCGGCGGCCGCGCGGCGCCGCGCTGCGCGACCATGGCGCGGATGCGCTCGATGCGCTGCTCGAGCTCGGCGGCGGTCACCAGCTCGCTGTTGACGACCACGACGATGTAGTCGCCGGCGAAGGCCGGGCTGCGTGCCGGCTGCTGTGGTGGCGGCGGGGTGCTGCGCACTTGCAGCTGCGCCAGCACCGGCAGCGCGCCCAGCCCGAGCACCAGGGCCAGGCCGAGTCGACGAAGGCGGCGGTTGAAATCAGTCATAGACGGCCGTGGTAGGCGGCGTGCCGCCGCGCTCGCGCAGCGGCTGGTAGCCGGGCACATTCTCCCTCAGGATGCGGAAGGCATTCGAACCCAGGCGCGACAGCCCTACCAGCTCCAGCTGCAGCAGCACCTGCGTCGAGGCTTCGCTGACGCCGGTGGACCAGCGGCTGACGGCCATGCGTGCGATCCAGCAGCCGGCGTCGTATTCCACGCCGACCACCGAATCGGTGACGCGGTCGTCGCGTGTACTGTAGGCGACACGCCCGACCGTATACCAGGCGCCGCCGCAGCTGCCGGCGCGGCCGTCCCATTCCTTGCGCTGCGGAACGCCGTCGGGCTGGTACAGCGGCCACTGCCACGAGGCTTCCCACTGCGAGCTGATGTCGCGCGCATAGCGGTAGCTCAGGTTCAGCACGCGAAACGGCGCCGGCACGTACTGCAGTCCCAGGATCGAGCGCATCACGCGGTCGGTGTTCGGGCTGTAGCGCACATAGCCGTCGAGGTTGAACGGCTCGACCACCCGCGTCGAGCCGCGCAGCAGCACGTCGGAGTAGCCGCGCCGCTCGGGCAGGCCGGTGTCGGTGATCAACTGGTCGTTGAACAGGTAGCGCTGCACGATGCCCAGCTGCAGCAGCTCGGCGCCGCTGGCGGCGTCGAGCAGCCTGGTCGTCACGCCGGCCGTCAGCGCGTTGGTGTCGGACACGCGGTCGACGCCGGAGAACACGTTTTCGGAGTAGATGGACGCGAAGCTGTAGTCCTTCAGCGCCGAATCGAAGTTCGGGTAGCCCGATTGCTTCACGTAGGGCGTGTTCACGTACAGCAGCCGCGGCTCCAGCGTCTGGCGCAACCCGCGGCCGCCCCAGGCGGTGCTGCGCTCGAACTCGGCGCCGCCGCCCAGACTGAAGGTCGGGATCACGCGCGACGCGCTGCTGCGGCCGTCGGGCATGGCCTCGTCGGTGTAGTAGCTGGCGGCGTTGAACAGCACGCTGGGCGTGACCCACCAGCCCGGCTCGCGGAACGGCCGGTCGATGCGGCCCTGCGCGTGCAGGCGCGATCCGTCGGACGGTGTGGCGGCGGCGCTGTAGCCCGGGTTGTTCGGCAGGGTGAAGCGGTTGGCCTCGGTCTCGACCGCATATTCGATGCCGGCCTGCAGGTTGCCGCTGCTGCGCAGGCCGACCTGCGCGGCGCGGTCGAAGGGGGCCTGCATCGTGTTCGGCGCCTGCAGCAGCTGCCAGCGCTGGGTGCGCACGTACAACTCGGCGCCGAGCACGCTCGATCCGTAGTCCCTCTGGGCAAAGGCCGTCAGCGGCAGCAGCCGCGGCGTCAGGGCCACGTGCCGGCGCGGGAAGTCGCTCCACCATTCGTTGTCCGACACGCGCTCGAGCTGCGCGCCATAGCGCACGCCGTCGCCCAGCTTGCCGGCGTGGTCGAAGGTCAGCCAGTAGCGCGTGTCCTCGTAGACCTGGTCATAGGGCAGCAGATCCAGGTTCAGGCGGCCCGCAAAGTCCGGCTCCAGGTAGCGGAATTCGCCCATCACCGCGGCGCCGCGCCGCGTCGACAGCGACGGCGTGATCGTGGCATCGCGGTTCGGCGCGATGTTCCAGTAGTAGGGCACCGCGACCTCCACGCCGCTGCGCGTGGTGACGTTCAGGTTCGGCGGCAGCCAGCCCGATTTGCGCTGGTCGCTCAACGGAAAGCTCATGCGCGGCAGCGACAGGACCGGCAGGCCCAGGAAGCGCAGCACCGCGCCTTCGGCCACGCCGACGCTGGCGTCCAGGTCCAGGTCGAGCTGCTGCGCGCTGAGCACCCAGTCGGGCGCGCGCTCATCGTCGCGGCGGCAGCTGGTGTAGTTGCCGGCAATCACCCGCGCGCTGCCGGGGCCGAGGATGTCGATGCGTTCGGCGCGGCCGCCGGCGCCGGTGAACGCCAGCTCGTACTGCGGGGCGAGCACGAAACCCTCCATGCGCTGCGTCTTCAGCTGCACCTCGGGCCCGCTGATCACCGAGCCCTCGAAAGTGACCCGTACGTTGCCCTGCGCCACCGCCAGATCCTCGGCCTGGTCGTAGCGCAGCTGGTCGGCACGCAGCACCACGCCGGCCTGGCGCATCTCCGCATGGCCCTCGGCGCGAAGTTCGCCGCCGGGCTGGCCGCTGAGCTGGTCGGCGCGCAGGTACAGCGGCGCTTGCTGGCGTGCGGCGTCGCCAGTGGGCGCGGGCTTGAGCAGCGGGCTGGGCTGCAGCGCGGCCGTCTGCGCGACAGCGGCCGGTGCCTGGGACCCCAGCCACACGCAGCCGGCCAGCACCGGCAGCACACGGCGGCGCCGGCAGCAAAGGCGGGCAAGGTGACGCAAGGGCGCGGGCGCGACGGGTTGGGGCACAGGCTGCGCCGCTCGTGCCGCAGCGGCGCGGCGCACGCCGGCGCTGCGTCGAACGGCCGATTTGTAGAATTCATTATCCAACGAGCGCGCGCGCCGCCCCCCTCGCGGCAGGCGCGGCCCAATCCCCGATGAATCATTCCTTTGCAGCGCCTGCCGCGCTGCCTGCAGGCACGCCGCCTGCGGCCGCCCTCGCCTGGCCCGATGCGCAGCGCCGCAGCGCGTTCGAGCAGTGGCTGGCCGCGATCGCGCCGCGCCATGGGCTGCAGCCGCTCACGCTGCGCGCGGCGTCGGCCGACGCCAGCTTCCGGCGCTACTTTCGCATCGATGCGCGCGGCGGCAGCCTGATCGTCATGGACGCGCCGCCGCCGCAGGAGGACGTGCGCCCCTTCGTGCAGCTGGCGCACGCCATCCGCGGCGCCGGGTTGAACGCGCCGCCGGTGCTGGAGTGCGATGCCGAACGGGGTTTCTTGCTGCTCGGTGATCTGGGCTGCGAGCTGTACCTGCAGGCGCTGCGCAGCGCCGATGCGGCGCGGGCCGACGCGCTGATGCGCGACGCCATCACCGCCCTGGTGCAATGGCAGCTGAAGGTGCCGGCCGCGCCGCTGCCGCCCTACGACGAGGCGCTGCTGGCGCGCGAGCTGGCGCTGTTCCCCGAATGGTGTGTGCAGCGCGAGTTCGGCCTGCGCTGGAGCGAGGCCGACCACGCACGCTGGCACGGGGTCTGCCGCGCGCTGATCGACAGCGCGCTGGCGCAGCCGGCGGTGGCGGTGCACCGCGACTGGATGCCGCGCAACCTGATGGTGGCCACACCCAACCCCGGCATCCTCGATTTCCAGGACGCGGTGCGCGGCCCGCTGAGCTACGACCTCGCCTCGCTGCTGCGCGATGCCTTCCTGTCCTGGGACGAAGAGCGCGAGATCGACTGGGCGGTGCGCTACTGGGGCCAGGCCAAGAGCGCCGGTGTGCCGCTGGGCGAGGCCTTCGCCGCCGACTTCGGCGAGTTCTGGCGCGCGCTCGAGTGGATGGGGCTGCAGCGCCACCTCAAGGTGCTGGGCATCTTCTGCCGCCTGAAACACCGCGACGGCAAGCCGGCCTATGCCGCGGACCTGCCGCGCTTTTTCGCCTACGCCAGCAAGGTGGCGGCACGCTATGCGCCGCTGCGCACGCTGCTGCCGCTGCTCGAGCCGATGAGCGGGCTCAGGCCGGTCGAGGCTTTCTCGATGCGTTGATCAGCGGCAGGCCGCCAGCACCTGCGCCACCGCGGCGGTGAGCTTCGTGCCGTAGCGCAGGTGCAGGAACTCGTTCGGCCCGTGCGCATTGCTCTTGGGCCCGAGCACGCCGCACACCATCATCTGCGCGCGCGGGAAGCCGGCCTGCAGCAGGCTCATCAACGGGATCGTGCCGCCTTGGCCGAGGGTGCCCAGCGGCGCGCCGAAGTGCGCGTGCGATGCGTCGTTCAGCGCGCGTTCCAGCCACGGCGCGAGCTGCGGCGCATCCCAGCCGCTGGCGGCGTTGTCGGCGTGGAAGGTGACCCTGGCGTTGTACGGCGCGCCGTCTTCCAGCAGCGCCTTCAACTGCTGCGACGCCGCCGCGCCGTCCACCCGCGGCGGCAGCCGCAGGCTCAGCTTGAAAGCAGTGTGCGGCCGCAGCACGTTGCCGGCGTCGGACAGGGCGGGCAGGCCGTCGGCGCCGGTGATGCTCAGCGTGGGCCGCCAGGTGCGGTTCAGCAGCACCTGCACCGGGTCGGTGGTGGTGGGCAGCACCGCGCCGCCATCGGCGCCGCAGGCCCACGGGAAGCGCTGGTAGACCTCGTCGCGCAGGATCGCCGCCGCGGCGCGCGCCTGTTCGACGCGCAGCGCCGGGATCTCGCAGTGGAAGCTGCGCGGCAGCAGCGTGCCGGTGCGCGCATCTTCCAGCCGGTCGAGCAACTGGCGCAGGATGCGAAAGCTCGACGGCACCACGCCGCTGGCGTCGCCGGAGTGGATGCCTTCGTCGAGCACCTCGACCTTCAACACGCCGCTGACCGTGCCGCGCAGGCTGGTGGTCAGCCACAGCTGCTCGTAGTTGCCGGCGCCGCTGTCCAGGCACACCACCAGGCCGACGTCGCCGAGCCGATCGCGCAGCACGTCCAGGTACGCCGGCAGGTCGGGTGAGCCGCTTTCCTCGCTGGTCTCGATCAGGCCGACGCAGCGCGGCCGCGCCAGGCCCTGCGCATCCAGCGCCTCGATCGCGCTGACGGCCGCGTACACCGCGTAGCCGTCGTCGGCGCCGCCGCGGCCGTAGAGCTTGCCGTCCTCGAGCTTCGGCGTCCACGGCCCGAGGCCGCTGCGCCAGCCGCTGAATTCGGGCTGCTTGTCCAGGTGGCCATAGAACAGCACGGTGTGCGCGCTGTCGGCGCGTGTGGCCGGCACGTCGAAATACAGCAGCGGTGTGCGCCCTTCGAGGCGCACGATCTGCAGCTTCAAGCCCGCCACGCGGCGCGAATCGACCCAGGCGGCGGCGTCGCACAGCACGCGCTCGAGCAGGCCGCGCTGCTGCCAGGCGGCGTCGAACATCGGGCTCTTGGCCGGCACCGCGATGTAGTCGATCAGCGCGGGCACGATGCGCTGCTGCCAGCTCGCCTGCGCATGGCTGGCCAGCGCCGCGGCCTGCTCGGCGTGCAGCGGCGGCGCCGCATCGCGTGCGTTCATCGCCTTTGCTCCTTGTGCGTGCTGCGTGCTGCGTGCCGTGCAGCGCGCGGCGCTCAGACCACCGGCTTGGGCACGCTGCGCGAGCGCTGCACCGCCGGCGCCGGTGTCGCAGGGGCCTTGGCGAGCTGCGCGTCGATCGCGGCGGTCGCGGCGGCAAAGGCCGCGGCGTGCGCAGCCTCGCCGCGCGCGTGCCGGTCCAGGTGCGCCGCCAGTTGCAGCGCCAGCGGCGACAGCGTGGCCTGCCCCGCCGGACGCAGCATTTCCCAGGCCGGCAGCCCGAAGGCCTTGCCCAGCGGCTCGAGTTCGTCGACGCGGGTGGAGACCACCGCGCGTCGTATGCGGTCCAGCGTGCCGTTGCTGACCCCGCTGCGCGCGGTGATCTTGGGCAACGTGTTCAGGTCGGAGCGCGCGGCCATCAACGCTCGCAAATTGGCCGCAAGGATGTCGCGTGGGCGCATGCCGAGAGTTTGCCGCAGATTGGGTTATCGCGTGATAGCCAGGAAGCGCGAGTTTTCACCGATCCGGGATGCGTTCCAGGTCGGCCAGCCACACCGCGGCCTCGGCGTCGCTGGGCGCGCGCCAGTCGCCGCGCGGCGACAGCGAGCCGCCCGAGCCCACCTTGGGCGCGTTGGGCACGCAGCTGCGCTTGAACTGGCTGGTCTTGAAGAAGCGCCACACGAAGCTGCGCAGGTGGCGCTTGATGGCCGCCAGGTCGTAGGCGCGCGGCGCCGGGCCGCAGCCTTGCGGCCACGCCCCGGCGCCGGCGTCGTGCCAGGCCGCGTGGGCCAGGTAGGCCACCTTGGCCGGCGCGAAGCCGAAGCGCAGCGTGTAGTACAGGAAGAAGTCGTGCAGTTCATACGGCCCGATCTGGCTTTCGGTGCTTTGCGCCGGCTGGCCGGCGCCGCCATCGCCGGGCACCAGTTCGGGGCTGATCTCGGTGTCCAGGATGTCGCGCAGCACCTGCGCGTCGGGCACGAGCTGCGGCTGGGTGTCGGCGACCCAGCGCACCAGGTGCTGGATCAGCGTCTTGGGCACGCTGGCGTTGACGTTGTAGTGCGACATGTGGTCGCCCACGCCGTAGGTGCACCAGCCCAGCGCCAGCTCGCTCAGGTCGCCGGTGCCCACCACCAGCGCTTGGTTGCAGTTCGCCAGCCGGAACAGGTGGCTGGTGCGCTCGCCGGCCTGCACGTTCTCGAAGCTCAGGTCGTAGTGCTTCTCGCCGGCGGCGTAAGGGTGGCCGATGTCCTTCAGCATCTGTTCGCAGCTGGGCCGGATGTCGATCGTGCGCGCCTCGCAGCCGACCGCCGCCATCAGCCGCAGCGCCTGGTCCAGCGTGCGCTGGCTGGTGGCAAAACCCGGCAGGGTCACGCCGATCAGCCGGCTGCGCGGCAGGCCCAATGCATCCATCGCCTGCGCGCACACCAGCAGCGCGTGCGTCGAATCCAGCCCGCCGGACACACCGATCACCAGCTTGCCGATGCCGCTGGCGCGCAGCCGCTGCGTCAGGCCCTGCACCTGGATGCGATAGACCTCGCTGCAGCGCGCGTCGCGCGAGGCGCGGTCGGCCGGCACGTACGGGCAGCGTTCGATGGCCCGGCGCAACGCCAGCGCGCGCGGCGCGGCCAGCGTGAAGGGCACGCGGCGAAACCCCGCCAGCGCCGCCGCGTGGCGCGATGCCGCGTGCGCGAAGCTGGTCTGGCGCAACCGGTCCTGCGTCAGCCGCTGCAGGTCCACGTCGGCGGGCAGCAGCTGCGGGTGCTCGGCAAAGCGCTGCGACTGCGCCAGCGGCTGGCCGTTCTCGCAGATCAGCGCGTGGCCGTCCCAGGCCAGGTCGGTGGTGGACTCGCCGGGGCCGGCCGAGGTGTACACGTACGCCGCCAGGCAACGCGCCGACTGCGACGCCACCAGCGCTTCGCGGTAGGCCGCCTTGCCTACCGTGACGTTGGACGCCGACAGGTTGAGCAGCACGGTGGCGCCGGCCAGCGCGGCGTAGCACGACGGCGGGATCGGTGCCCACAGGTCTTCGCAGATCTCGGCGTGAAAGCGCAAGTCCGCCACGTCCTGCGCCTCGAACAGCAGCTGCGCGCCGAAGGGCACGCGCTGGCCGAGCAGCTCGACCTCGCTGGCCCGGGCGTGGTCGGCGCCGTGGAACTGGCGCGCCTCGTAGAACTCGCCGTGGTTCGGCAAATAGGTCTTCGGCACCACGCCGAGCAGCCGGCCGCGCTGCAGCACGATGGCGCAGTTGAACAGCGCGTGCTCGACGCGCAGCGGCATGCCGACCACCGCCACCGTGGCCAGGCCGCGGCTGGCGGCGACGATGCGCGCCAGCGCCGTCTGGCAGGCTTCGAGCAGCGCGTGCTGGTGGAACAGGTCGTCGCAGCTGTAGGCCGACAGGCCCAGCTCGGGAAAGGCCGCCAGCGCGGCGCCGTCGTGCGCCGCGTCGTGCAGCAAGGCGATGGTCTGCGCGGCGTTGAAGTCCGGGTCGGCGACGCGGCAGCGCGGCACCGCCGCCGCCACACGCACGAAGCCGTGGTGGTACAGGTCGTGGAAGTCGGCGTTGGGGTTCAAGGCGGCGCGCCCTCCTGCGCCGGCGATTGTGGCCTGTGCCGGCCGGCGCCGATCCGCCGGCTTCAGCCCACCAGCAGCACCGCGCAGCGCAACCGCGCCAACTGGCGCGCATCGAGCACGCCGCGCGGCAGCACCAGCAGGTCGGCGCGGTGCGCGGCCTGCTCGAGCAGCGTGAGCGGCACCGGCTCGAGTACCGCGTGCAGCGATTGCGCCAGTTGCGCGGCCACGCGCCGCGCGCGCGCTGCGGCTTCGCCGCCGTCGCGCATCAGCACCAGCCGCGGCGGGCGCGGCGGGCGCGCCGACGCCGCAGGCGCGCCGTACGCTGCAGTGCCGGCGCGCAGCAGCAGGTCGGATTCGGCCTGCAGCTCGGCGGCCATCTGGCCCAGGCTGCCGCGCGTCACGCGCAGCGTGCAATGCACTGCTTCGCGCAGCGCGATGTGCGCACTCAGCTGGCGCAGCCGCGCCGCCTGCGCCTTGAAGCCCTGTTCGATCTCGCCGGGCTGCAGCGCGCGCCACTGCCCGGCCTGCGGGCTCAGCACCTGCGCAAAGGGCAGCGCCGCGGCATGCAGCGCGTGCTGGCTTTCGACATAAACCACCGACAGCTCGCGCTGCATCAGCCGCGCCAGCGCCGCCGAGATCTCCAGCAGCGCGCGGCCGGCGGCGGCATCGTCGAGCAGCGCCAGCACCTGCGGTGCGGCGGCTTGGGTGGCGCTCATCGCCGCGCCCCGCGCTCGCGCGCGGCGTGCATTGCGCGGCGCCCGCCAGCGCGCACCGCGGCCTGTTCGCCGCGGCGCAGCGCCGCGAATTCGCGCAGCCGCTGCGCGATGCGCCCGTTGGCGGTGTCGTCGGTGGGCGTGGACGGGTCGCCCGCCGGCAACCCGCTGAGCAGCTCCAGCGCGTCGTCGACGTGGTGCACCGCATGCACGTGGAAGCGCCCATCGGCCACCGCGCGCACCACGTCGTCGCGCAGCATCAGCTGCGCGGCGTTGCTGTGCGGCAGGATCGCGCCGTGCGAGCCGTCCAGCCCGCGCGCCGCGCACAGGTCGAAGAAACCTTCGATCTTCTCGTTGATCGCGCCCACCGCCTGCGCATTGCCGAACTGGTCGACCGAGCCGGTCATCGCCAGGTTCTGGCGCAGCGGCAGGCCGCCGATGGAACTCATCAGCGCCACCAGCTCGGCCATCGACGCGCTGTCGCCTTCGACCAGGCCGTAGGTCTGCTCGAACACCAGGCTGGCGACGATGGAATGCGCGCGCACACGCGAAAAGCGCGCCGCCAGGAACGACGACAGGATCAGCACCCCCTTGGCATGCACCGGCCCGCCCATGCGCGTTTCGCGCTGGATGTCTACCAGCTGGCCGTCGCCCAGGCGCGAGGTGGCGGTGATGCGCGACGGCGCACCGAAGGTTTCGCCGCCGGCGCCGTAGGCCGCCAGGCCGTTGATCTGGCCGACGCAGCTGCCGCTGGTGGCGATGTTCAGGATGTCGCGCAGCATCGCCTCGCGCATGCGAGCGTCGACGCGCGACGCGCGCTCGCGCCGCGCCGCGATGGCCGCGGCCACGTCGGCCGCGCCCACCGACGCACGCGCCGCGCTGCTGGCCAGATGGTCGGCCTCGTGCAGCAGCTCGAGCAGCACGCGCACCTCGGCGCTGATGCGCTGCGCATCGCCGCTGCGGCGCGCGCCGTGGTCGATCAGCCGCGCCAGCGCCGGCGCGTCGGGTGCCAGCAGCCCCGCGGCTTGCGCCTGCGCGGCCAGCGTGGCGGCCAGCGCACGCTGCGTGCCGGCGTCGCGCGGCAGTTCGTCGTCCATGTCGGCGACGACGCGGAACAGCTGGCCGAATTCCGGGTCGGCGGCCTGCAGCATCTGGCACAGCGCGCGCTCGCAGAACAGCACCACCTTCAGGTCCAGCGGGATCGGCTGCGGCTCGAGCTGCACCGTGGAGACCATGCCGACCATCTCGGCCATCGACTCGATGCGAACCTGCTGCGCCAGCAGCGCACGCTTCAGCGCGGCCCAGGCAAAGGGCTGGGTCAGCAGCTTGACCGCATCCAGCAGCAGGTAGCCGCCGTTGGCGCGGTGCAGCAGCCCGGCCTTGATGAAGCGAAAGTCGGTGACCAGCATGCCGAAGCGCGCCATGTGGTCCACGCGCCCCACCAGGTTCTGGTACGACGGCAGGTCGGCGTCGACGACGGGCAGCTCGGCGCGGCCGCCGGCGTCGACCACCAGGTTGACCTCGAAGCGCGCCAGCGCATCGGCCTGCGCGGCCTGCGCATTGGCGTCGGCGTCCTCGCGCGAGCGGAAGGCGTCGGCGTTGTCGAGCACCGCGGCGCGCACCGCGTCCAGGTAGGCCAGCACCGCCGGCACGTCGGCATACTGCGCGCGGCTGTCGTCCACCGCATGGTCCACCGCCAGCTGCGTGGTCGAGCGGTTCAGCGCGCGCACGCGCTCGGCGTGTTCCTTGCGCAGCCGCATCGATTCGCGCAAGGCCTGCAGCAGCCGCTCCTGCAGCGGCGCCATCGCCTGCTGCAGCCGCGTGCGCTCGGCCTGCGGCAGCGCCTCGAACTCCTGCGGCGACATCACCTCGTTGCTGCCCTTTTGCGGCGCGAAGGTGAAGCCCACCGGCGTGCGCACCATCACCAGGCCCTGCGCCTGCGCCTGGTCGCCGACTTCGATCAGCCCGTGCTCGACGCGCTCCTTGAATTCGCCGTTCAGCCGCTCCACTTCGGCCGCGTATTCCTCCGACTCGAAGGCCGCCGGAATCGTGCTGCGCAGCTCCTCGACCAGCGCGCGCAGGTGCTCGCGCAGCTGCGCGCCGCGCCCGGCCGCCAGCTGCAGCGCGACCGGCTGGTGCGGCGCGGCGAAGTTGTTGACGTAAACCCAGTCGCTGCGCGGCGCGCACTGCAGCGGCGCGCGCTGCTCGATCAGCCGGCGCACCAGGCTGCGCTTGCCGGTGCCGGGCGCGCCGGTGACCACCAGGTGGTAGCCGGCGCGGCACATGCCGAGGCCGAACTCGATGGCAGCGCGCGCGCGCGGCTGTCCGACCAGTTCGGCCGGTGCGGGCGCAGCGCCGGTGCCGGCCTGCAGCGGCGCGGCGGCAGGCAGTGCGCCGGCCAGCAGCGCCGGGTCGCAGCGCAGCGCGAGTTGCTGGGCGCTCAACGAGACTGCGGGCATCGCTTCGACCCTCCTGTGCTGATCGCGGCCGGCGCACGGCCTGCGCCGAAGCCATGGCGCGCGGCGCCGGCAGCCGAGCATAGGCCAGCGCGGCGCCGCGTGCGGTGCTTTGCACATGACCTGCAAGGTCATCGGCGCAGGCATGACCTGCAAGGTCATCGACGCAACCACGACCTGCAAGGTCATCGGCGCAGGCATGACCTGCAAGGTCATCGACCGGCGCGCTGCCGCGCCGCACACTGCAGCCATCGCCCACCCGCTGCGCAAGCCAACAAGGAGCCGCAAATGACTGCCCACGACATCCTTCCCCTGGCGGTGGCCGTGCTGATCGCCATTCCCGCGCTGGGCTCGTGCCTGGGGGTGGGCATGGCGTCGATGAAGCTGCTCGAAAGCTGCGCGCGCCAGCCCGAGCTGACGACCGAGCTGCAGACCAAGTTCTTCCTGGCGGTCGGCGTCACCGACGGCGCCTTCGTCATCGCCACCGGCATCGCGCTGTGGTTCGCCACGGCCAACCCCTTCGGCTGACGCCGCCAAAGCCGCTATCGTTGCGGCCGCAGCCGCGCCGCACCGCGTGCGGCACGGTCCGCCTCTTGAGCCCCCTCCTCGAAGTCAACGACCTGCGCGTGACCTTGCCCACCGCACGCGGTGCGGCCGCCGCGCTGCGCGAGCTGAGCTTCACGCTGCAGCGCGGCGATACCGTCGGGCTGATCGGCGAATCGGGCTGCGGCAAGAGCCTTACTGCGCTGGCGCTGATGGGGCTGTTGCCCGACGGCGCGCGGATGTCGGGCTCGATCCGCTTCGACGGCTGCGAGCTGAGCACGCTGGGCGAGGACGCGCTGTGCGCGCTGCGCGGCGCGCGCATCGGCATGGTCTTCCAGGAGCCGATGACCGCGCTGAACCCGCTGCACACCATCGGCCGCCAGATCAGCGAATCGCTGCGGCTGCACCAGGGGCTGGACGCGGCAGCGGCGCGCGCCGAAAGCCTGCGGCTGCTCGAACGCGTGCAGCTGCCGCAGGCGGCAAAGAGGCTGGACGCCTGGCCGCACCAGATGTCGGGCGGCCAGCGCCAGCGGGTGGTGATCGCCATCGCGCTGGCCTGCGGCCCCGACCTGCTGATCGCCGACGAGCCCACCACCGCGCTGGACGTGACCATCCAGCGCGAAGTGCTGGAGCTGATCGCCGAACTGGTGGCCGAAGACGGCATGGCGCTGCTGCTGATCAGCCACGACCTGGGCGTGATGGCGCAGACCGTGCAGCGCATGCTGGTGATGTACGGCGGCACGGTGGTCGAAGCCGGGCCCACCGCCGAAGTCTTCGAGCATCTGGCGCACCCCTACACGCGCGCGCTGTTCGCGGCACGCCCGCGCCTAGGGCTGGCGCGCGGCACGCGGCTGGCGACCATTCCCGGGCGCGTGCCCGAGCTGGCCGACCTGCCCGCGGGCTGCCCTTTCGCCGACCGTTGCGGCTGGGTGGTCGACGCCTGCCGCGCCGCGCTGCCGGCGCCGCAGCCGGTGGCCGCCGATCACACGGTGCGCTGCATCCGCTGGCGTGACATCGAAACGGCCGCGCGATGAGCGAGGTGCCGCTGCTGCAGGTCGAGGATCTGGTCAAACACTACCGGCTGCCGCGCGAGCGGCTGCTGGCCGCGCCGCCCGTGGTGCAGGCGCTGCAGGGCGTGAGCCTGCAGCTGCAGCGCGCGCGCAGCCTGGGCGTGGTCGGCGAATCGGGCTGCGGCAAATCGACGCTGGCGCGGCTGGTGATGGCGCTGGAAGCGCCCAGCGCGGGGCGCGTGCTGCTGGCCGGCGCCGACCTGCACGCGCTGCCGGCCGCCGCATTGCGGCGTGCGCGCGCCCAGCTGCAGATGGTGTTCCAGGATCCGTACGGCTCACTCGACCCGCGGCGCAGCGTGCTGCACACCGTGTCCGAACCGCTGCGCGTGCTGCACCGCGCGGGCGCCGCCGAGCAGCGCGAGCGCGCCGCCGCGGTGCTGGACGCGGTGGGGCTGCGCAGCGGCGACCTGGCCAAGTACCCGCACGAATTCAGCGGCGGCCAGCGCCAGCGCATCGCCATCGCGCGTGCGCTGATCACGCAGCCCAAGCTGATCGTCGCCGACGAGCCGGTGAGCGCGCTGGACGTGTCGGTGCAGGCGCAGGTGCTGAACCTGATGCGCGACCTGCAGGACCGGCTGGGCCTGGCCTTGCTGTTCATCAGCCACGACCTGGCGGTGGTCGACCTGGTGTGCGACGAAGTCGTCGTGCTGTACCAGGGCCGCATCGTCGAGCGCGGTGCGCCGCGCACGCTGTTCGTGCGCGCCGCGCATCCCTACACCCGCGCGCTGTTGCAGGCGGTGCCGCGGCTGCGCCCGGGCAAGTTGCGCGAGGTGCGGCCGAAGGCGCCGGCCAGGCCGTTCGCGACGGCCGATGTCAGCGCCGGCTGCGCGTTCGCGCCGCGCTGTGCGTTTGCCGAAGCACGCTGCGTGGCGCAACGCCCGCTGCTGCGCACCGTCGATGGCGAGCCCGGCCATGAAGCCGCCTGCCACTTCGCCGAGCGCATCGCGGCCATGCCGCAGAATGACTGAACCCCGATTCGCTTGCCGGAGACCCCGACGATGACACTGCAACGCCGTACCCTGAACCTGTTGCTGGCCGGCGCCGTGGCGCTGGCAGTCGCGCCGCTCGCCTACGCCCAGGCAGGCAAGACCAGCGTGGTGCTGGGCATGACGCTGGAGCCCTCGCCGGGGCTGGACCCGACCACCGCCGCGGCCGCGGCCATCGGCGAAGTCGTGCACTACAACATCCTGGAAGGGCTGACCAAGATCAACGTCGACGGCACGGTGACGCCGCTGCTGGCCGAGAGCTGGGAGGTCTCGCCCGACGGCAAGAGCTACACCTTCAAGCTGAAGAAAGGCATCAAGTTCCAGGACGGCGAGCCCTTCGACGCGGCCGCCGTGAAGTTCAGCTTCGAGCGCGCCCGCGCCGAAGGCTCGACCAACAAGGCGAAGAAGGCGGTGTTCGACAACCTCTCGAGCATCGCCACGCCCGACGCGCACACCGTGATCCTGGTGCTGAACAACCCCGACGGCACCATCCCCTTCCGCATGGGCGAGAACACGGCCGTGATCCTGAGCCCGAAGAGCGCCGCCAGCACCGCCACCCAGCCCATCGGCACCGGCCCCTACACCTTCGACAGCTGGCAAAAGGGCAGCGCGATCACGCTGGCCAAGTGGCCCGGCTACCGCAACGCCGCGGCGATCAAGATCAACAAGGCCACCTTCCGCTTCATCAACGACCCGGCGGCGCAGACCGCCGCACTGCTGGCCGGCGACATCGACGGCATGCCGCGCTTCAACCAGAACCCGGCGCAGTTCCAGGCCGACAAGCGCTTCACGGTGCAGATCGGCGACACCGCGGGCAAGGGCATCCTGGCCATCAACAACAAGCGCAAGCCGCTGGACGACGTGCGCGTGCGCCGCGCGCTGATGCACGCCATCGACCGCAAGGCCTTCATCGACGGCGCGCTCGACGGCCTGGGCAAACCCATCGGCAGCCACTTTGCGCCCACCGACGCCGGCTATGTCGACCTGACGAAGGTCTACCCCTACGACCCGGAGAAGGCCAAGGCCTTGCTGAAGGAAGCCGGCGTGGCCACGCCGCTGAACCTGACGCTGACGCTGCCGCCGCCGCAGTACGCGCGCAAGGGCGGCGAGATCATCGCCGCGCAGCTGGCCAAGGTCGGCGTGGTCGCCAAGATCGAGAACGTCGAATGGGCGCAGTGGCTGTCGGGCACCTTCAAGGGCAACTTCGACCTGACGGTCATCAACCACGTCGAGCCGCTGGACTACGCGCAGTACGCCAACACCGCCTACTACTGGGGCTACGACAGCAAGGCCTACCGCGATCTGCTGGCCAAGCACGCGGCCGCCGGCAGCGTGCGCGAGCGCAGCGACGCCTGGGTGGCGCTGCAGAAGAAGCTGGCCGAGGACGCGGTCAACGCCTACATCTTCAACCCGGCGCAGGTGGCGGTGGGCAAGCGCGGGCTCAAAGGCATGTGGGCCAGCTCGCCGATCTTCGCCAACGATCTGGCGGCGCTGTCGTGGCAGTGACGCGCAGCGATGGCTGAACTGCACCAGGCCAGCGCGGCCGAGCTGCTGGCGCTGTATGCGGCAGGGCAGGCTTCGCCGCTGGAGGCCACGCGCGCGGTGATCGCGCACATCGAAGCCTGGGAGCCGCACTTGCGCGCCACCTACGCCTTCGACCCCGAAGGCGCGATCGAGCAGGCGCGGGCGAGCGAGGCGCGCTGGGCCAGGCGCCAGCCGATCGGCAGCCTCGACGGCGTGCCCACCCTGCTGAAGGAGAACATCGCCACGCGCGGCGTGCCGATGCCGCTGGGCACGGCCGCCACCGAACTGCTGCCAGCCCCCGAGGACGCACCGCCGGCCGCGCGGCTGCGCGAAGCCGGCGCGGTGCTGCTGGGCAAGAGCACGATGCCCGACTACGGCATGCTCAGCTCGGGCTTGTCGAGCTTCCATGCGCTGACGCGCAACCCCTGGGACCTGGGCAAGAACCCCGGCGGCAGCAGCGCCGGTGCCGGCGCCGCCGCGGCGGCCGGCTACGGCCCGCTGCACGTGGGCACCGACATCGGCGGCTCGGTGCGGCTGCCGGGCGCGTGGTGCGGCGTGTTTGCGCTCAAGCCCAGCTTCGGGCGCATCCCGATCAAGCCGCCGTACGCCGGGCGCGTCGCCGGGCCGATGACACGCACGGTGCGCGACGCCGCGCTGCTGATGCGCGAGCTGTCCCGGCCCGACTGGCGCGACACCATGAGCCTGCCGACCCAGCACATCGATTGGCTCGACCTCGAACGCGAGCCGCAACACGCCTGCCGCGGCCTGCGCATCGGCTTGCAGATGGACGCCGGCTGGGGCCTGGCCGTCGAGCCCGAAACCGCCGCCGCGGTGCAGGCGGCGGCGCGCGCCTTCGAAGCCGCCGGCGCCATCGTCGAACCGATGGCGGCGTTCATGACGCGCGACATGGCCGACGGCATGGACCGCTTCTGGCGCATGCGCTCGTACCTGGACATC
>CAYZGL010000024.1:0-27028 GCA_964477985.1 uncultured Rubrivivax sp.
GCAGCATCACCGCGGTGATCAGCATCCAGCCCTGCTTGCGCAGCCGCTGCGCCAGCGCGGCCACCGCCACTTCGAGCGCGCGCGTGGCGAAGCTCACCGAGATGAAGGCGCCGATCGCCATGATGAAGACGATGATGCCGATCTGGCCGAACACGCGGCCCACGGTCTCGGTGTCGATGACGCCGCTTTCGACGTTGCGCAAGCCGTACACGCCGTTGACGGGCGCCAGCACCAGTTGCGTGACCGCCTCGCCGAAGCTCAGCGGTGATTCGATGCGCTCGAAGGTGCCGGGGATCGGCGAGCCGTCGACGTCGGTCAGGTAGCGCCCCGACGGCATGAACAGCGCCGCCAGCCACACCAGCAAGGTGACGATGGCCAGCGTCGTCACCGCGCCGGGGAACTTGAAGCCACCCTTGTTCTCTTCGCCCTGCGGTTCGGTCATGGCTTGCCTCGACTGAAGGTGCACGCGGCAGCACGCGCCGCGCCGCGCTGATCAATCCACATAGTCGGCCGCTTCTTCGCCGCAGCCGTCGCCGTCGCACTTGGCCTCGGGGCTGTGGTACAGCACCTGCACCACGCGCGTGCCGGGCTCGATCATCGCATCGCGCTGCAAGGTGGCGATCTCGCCGCCGACTTCGGTCTTGTACTCGCGCACCACCTCGCCGAAGGAGTTGCGCTGCACCGCCACCACCTGGCCTGGGGTGACCTTGCTGCGCAGGTCGACACGCAGTTCGAGGAAGCTGCCGTGCGTGGCGCGCACCGTATGCATGGCGTCGCCGAAGAAGGTGCCGGCCTCCTTCGTGGCGCCGGCCAGCTCGGCCACCAGCGGCACCAGGATGCGCACCGCGTCGCGCGTGCGCTCGTCCAGGCGCCCGGGCGGCAGGTTCGCCTCGAGGTGGGCCCGGTGGTCGATGTCCGCCAGGTGCCACGAGTAGCCACCCGGGAAGGCCTTGCTGATGGCGGTCTGCTGGTAGCCATCCTTGTCGCCCAGCTCCCAGTTCGTCGCCTCGAGGTTGAGCACCGGGATGCCGGCGCGGTCGAACGCGGCCTGGTCCGAGCAGCAGCCGGTGCCCTTGGGGTAGTCGGCGTTCAGGCCGGGGTTGGTGGCCGCGGTGATGCCGAGCGCCGCGGCGATGGCCAGCGCGCGGTCACGCGCCTGGCCGGCCTTCGGGTCCTTGGCGTAGGTTTCGGGGCCGGCGTGGAAGTACAGCCGGTCGCCGGTGACGATGCTGTCGATGTTGACCATCCACAGCGTGTCGGCGCGCTCCTTCGGCGTCATGCGGTTGACGACTTCGATCGCGCCCTTGAGGCCGATCTCCTCGGCGCCGAAGGCAATGAACTTGATGGTGTGCTTGGGGTGTGCCTTGGCGAAGGCTGCGGCAAGCTCCAGCAGCACGCCGGTGCCCGAGGCGTTGTCGTCCAGCCCCTCGAGCTTGGGCCCGCCGATGTGGCGCTCGAGGTCGCGCTCGCTGCGGGGGATGCGGGTGTCGAAATGCGCGCCGACGATGATCTGCTGGCCCGAGGTGCCGCGCCGCTCGGCGATGACGTTGGTGGAGATCAGCGTGCGCTCGTCATGCACGCGTTGCGGTTTGCTGGCCCAGTCGAAGGTGTAGCCGGTGACGAAGCGCAGCAGCGCGGGCTGGTAGCCCATGGCCAGCAGCCGGTCGGCCAGGTAGCGCGCGGCCTGGTCCTCCTTGGCGCTGCCCGCCATGCGTCCCGGATAGGTGCCGGCGATGTGGCGCGCTTCCTTGGCCGCAAGCGCGCCGGGAGGCTCGGCCTGGGCTGCCGCCGCGGCAAGGCCCAGCGCGGCCAGCAGCGGCAGCACCGCCGCGGCCTGCCGCAGGCGCCGCCGCAGCGGCGCGGCCTGCCGCAGGCGCCGCCGCAGCGGCACGGCCTGCCGCAGGCGCCGCTGCAGCGGCGCGTGGTGGTCTGGTGTGTGCATGGGGTGCGTTCAGCGTGTGGGTTTCAGCAGCGATGAACCGCCCGCACCCCGGCCCGGCCGACGGCGCCCCCGGGCCGCACAGCGCCCGACAAGGGCCTCAGAAATCCACCGCGTCGCGCACGATCGGGCAGGTCATGCAGTGGCCGCCGCCACGACCGCGGCCGAGTTCGGCGCCGACGATGGTGATGACCTCGATGCCGGCCTTGCGCAGCAGCGTGTTGGTGTAGGTGTTGCGGTCGTACGCATAGACCACGCCGGGCGACGCGCACACCAGGTTGGCGCCCGAGTCCCACTGCGTGCGCTCGCGCTGGTAGTCGCTGCCGCCGGCCTCGACCACGCGCAGCTTCTTGTAGCCCAGCGCCTGCGCCACCACGTCGACGAAGGGTTTCTTCTCGGCCACCAGCTCGATGCCGCTGGGGTGGTTGCTCGGCCGGTACGAGAAGGTGCTGGTCTTGGCCATGAAGTCGGGCGCCACCAGCACGCAGTCGCGGTCGGCGAAGGTGAACACCGTGTCCAGGTGCATCGCCGCGCGGATCTTCGGCATCGCAGCGACGATCACGCGCTCGGCCGCGCCCTTGGCGAACAGCGCCGCGGCGACCTGGCTGATCGCCTGGCGCGAAGTGCGCTCGCTCATGCCGATCAGCACGTTGCCCTTGCCGATCGGCATCACGTCGCCGCCTTCGAGCGTGGCCAGGCCGAAGTCTTGCAGCGGATCGCCCCACCAGACGTTGACCTTGCCTGCGAAGTCGGGGTGGAACTTGTAGATCGCGGTGGTGAGGATGGTCTCCTCGTGGCGCGCCGGCCAGTACAGCGCGTTCAGCGTCACGCCGCCGTAGATCCAGCAGGTGGTGTCGCGCGTGTACAGCGTGTTCGGCAGCGGCGGCAGCAGGTACTCGGTGTTGTTTGCCGCCTGCTTGACCACCTTCAGCGCCGCGCCGCCGATCTTCTCGGGGAAGTCCAGCGTCGACAGCCCGCCGATCAGCGTCTCGGCGAGTTCGCGGTCGGGCAGCCCCTCCAGATAGCCGCGCAGTTCGTCGAGAAAGCCCAGGCCCACCTGGTTGGGCACGATCTGGTGGTCGAGGATCCACTTCCTGCCCTCGGGCGTGGCCACCGTCTCGGCCAGCAGGTTGTGCATCTCCAGCACCTCGACGCCGCGGTCGCGCATCTTGGTCATGAAGTCGAAGTGGTCGCGCTTGGCGTTCTCCAGCCACAGCACGTCGTCGAACAGCAGCTGGTCGCAGTTGCTCGGTGTCAGCCGGGCGTGCGCGCGGCCGGGCGCACAGACCATCACCTTGCGCAGTTGGCCGACTTCGGAGTGCACGCCGAAGGGCGATGCGGCGGCCTTGCCGGCTGCCTTGGGGGTCTTGGTGCTTGCCTTTGCCATGTCGATGCCTTTCGTGCTTTGCTTGTCAAGTAACGACTAGATCTCGAGGGTGCCCGTCGCGAGCCAGTAGATGCCGACCACGGCGCCGATCATCGCCAGGACGAAGATGACCCAGTCGCTGGTCTTGGTGAACACCGGCAGGCCCTGCTCGCGCCGGCTCCAGAAGTACAGCATCGTGCCCGGCCCGTAAAGCACCGCCGACAGCACGACGAACTTCAAGCCTGCGGCGTAGACCAGAAAGGCCGTGTAGAAGGTGGCGACGATGGCGATCCACAGGTCCTTGCTGCGCTCTTCGGGCCGCACGTCGTAGGTCTCGCCACGAGAAACCAGCTTCCAGCCGTAGCCGGCGCACAGCACGAAGGGAATCAGCGACACCGCGGCGGTGAGGTCGAGCATCAGGTTGAAGGCGTCGCGCGACCAGTAGGTGGTGATCACGATCAGCTGCACCACGATGTTCGTCGCCCACAGCGCCGCCACCGGCACCTTGTTCTTGTTCTCCTTCGCGAACACCGACGGCATGTCCTTGTTGCGCGCCGCCGCCGACAGCACCTCGGCGCAGATCAGCGTCCACGCCAGGTAGGCGCCGAGCACCGAAACGATGACGCCGGCGCTGATGAAGGTGCGCCCCCAGGGGCCGACCACCGTCTCGAGCACGCCGGCCATCGACGGTGCCGTCTGGCCGGCGATCTCGGCACGCTGCAGCACGCCGTAGGGCAGCAGCGTGACCAGCACCATCAGGCTGGTGACGATGACGAAACCGGTGACCGTGGCGAAGCCGATGTCCTTGCGCTCCTTGGCGAAGCGCGAATACACGCTCGCGCCTTCGATGCCGAGGAAGACGAACACCGTGACCAGCATCGTCGCCTTGACCTGCTCGAACACGCCGTTGGTCAGGTCGCCGCCGTACAGGTTGTAGCTGAACAGATCGGCCTTGAACGCGAAGACCAGGATGGCGAGGAAGGTCAGGATCGGCACCACCTTGGCGATGGTGACGATCTTGTTGATCGCCGCGGCCTGCTGCGTGCCGCGCAGGATCAGGAAGTGGAACAGCCAGATGCCGACCGACGCGACGACGATGGCGATCACCGTGTTGCCGTCGCCGAACACCGGGAAGAAAAAGCCCAGCGTCGCCTTGATCAGCACCCAGTACGAGACGTTGCCGATGCAGCTGCCGATCCAGTAGCCGAACGCCGACAGGAAGCCGGGGTAGTCGCCGAAGCCCTCCTTGGCGTAGGCGAACACGCCGGCGTCGAGATTGGGTTTGCGCTCGCCGAGGAACTGGAACACGCGCGCCAGCATGTACATGCCGGTGCCGGCGATGAGCCAGGCGATGACCGCGCCGATGGGCCCGGTGACGCTGCCGAAGCGCGACGGCAGCGCGAAGATGCCGGCGCCGACCATGCCACCGACGACCATGGCGAGCAGCGCGGTGCGGGAGATTTTTTGTTCGTTTGCCATCGTCGTTCCCGGGTCAGAAGTCCTTGCGCAGTGTGATCCAGATTTCCGTGGAGCTGTAGTTCGCCGCGAGGATGTTGCTCTGGTCGCGGATGTACAGGATCTCCGGATTCAGCGTCCAGCTCGGGTGGAACTCCCAGGTCAGGCCGCCACCCACCTCGTACAGGTTGTCGTTGCGCGTGCCGATGCCCGTCAGCCGGTCGCCGGCCGCGCCCAGCCGCTCGACGTTGTAGCGGTCGTTTTGCCACCAGACGAAGGCGAAGCCGCCCAGGTTCTTGGTCAGGCTGAAGTCGATGGAAGGCGACAGGCCGAAGAAGTTGGCGTCGCCGTCGGCCCTTTGCGTGTTGAACTCGCGCCCGGCCTGCCCGGCCAGCGTGAAGCTGGCCTTGCCGTCGAACAGCGCATGCGTCCAGCTGCCCGAGGCCTCGACGATGTTGCGCGTGCGATCGCGCAGCGGCCCGGTGGGATAGCGGCGCTGGCGCACCTCGAGCCCGGCGCCGATCTGGTTGTCCTGGTCCAGCCGCAGCCGGTAGTTGCCGAACACGCCGAAGTCGTTGCGGTAGTCGCCGTTGCCGCGATAGCTGACGCGCCCGCGCAGGCCCGCGGCCCAGTTGCCTTCGCCCTGCGCGCGGCTGACGTTGCCGTTCCAGCGCAGATCGGAGTCGTTGCGCCGGTCGCCCTCGTAGTCGCGGAAACGGTAGTCCAGGCTGCCGTTCAGCGCATAGCGGTCGTCCAGCTCGTGGTTCAGGTTGCCGCCGAGCCGCGCGGCAAAGAAGCTCTCGTTCAACGGCCCGCCGCCATGCGAGCCGGTGCGATAGTTGCCATAGCCCACCATCGCATAACCCGCGGCCAGCGTGCGCCGGCCCTCGGCGTAGGCGCGCGCGGCCTCGCCGTAGATTTCGGCGCGCATGCGCAGGTCGGCCGGCAGATCGTCGAAGCGCAGCACGGTTTCGAACTCGATGTCGGCGCTGGCGTAGTCGCCCAGCGCGAGGTAGGCGCGGCCCAGGCCCAGGTGCGCTTCCACCGAGCCGGGTTGCAGCGCCAGCGCTTGTGCGAACAGCGCCTTGGCGCGGTCGGGGCGCTGCAGGCGCAGCGCCGATTCGCCCAGCAGCAGGTTGAAGCCGGCGTCCGACTTCTCGGCCGTCTCGAGCGGCGCCAGCAGGTCGTAGGCCTCCCGGTAGCGACCGTCGGCCACCAACTGGCGCGCGCGCTGCAGCTCGGCCGCCGCGGCCATGGCCGTGGTCTGCACGCACACCAGCACCACCCCCCACGCCACCACCCGCGCCACTCCCCGCACCGCCAAGCGCAGGCCGCCCCTTCGCGTCGGCGCCGGCGCCGGCGCCCGCCGGCTGGGCTCGGGCGCAGGCATGGGCGGCGTCGCGCTGTGGTGCATGTCGATTGACCCCTCGATCCAAGGCCGCAGCCGCTTCGTGCCAGCGTGGCGGCGCCGTTTTTGGGAACTCTAGCGGCGCCGGCGTCTCTAGGGCATACCAAAAACGCATCGGCCGATAATTGTCTGCTTCGGCCACACGACAGCCATGCAGCCATCGTCGACCAGCGCACTGTTCCGCCGCCTGCCGCGTCACCTGAAGATGGCCGAGCTGCGCGTGTTCGTCGCGGTGCTCGAGCACCGCAGCTTTCGCAAGGCCGCCGCCGCGCTGCATCTGTCGCAGCCCGCCGTCACCAAAGCCATTGCCGGGCTGGAACACACGCTGGGCGTGCGCTTGTTCGACCGTGTGGCCAACGGCGTGGAGCCCACCCTGCACGGCGACAGCTTCGCGCCGCGCGCGGCCGCGATCTTCGACGAGCTGCGCCGCGCGGCGCAGGAGCTGACGCAGCTGTCCAGCGGTGCCGCCGGCAGCCTGCGCCTGGGCACCGTGCCGATGCCGGCGATCCCCTTCGTGCCGCTGGCCGTCGACCGGCTGGTCGACGCCCATCCGGGCATCCAGCTGTCGATGGTCGAAGCGCGCGAGAACGAGCTGATCGACCGGCTGCGCCGGCGCGACATCGAACTCGCCGTGCTGCGGCTGTCGGTGGTCGAACCCAACGACGACATGCGGCTGATCAGGCTGTTCGACGAGAAGCTGTGCGTGGTTGCGGCGGCCGACCACCCGCTGGCACGGCGCCGCAACCTGAAGTGGGCCGACCTGCTGGCGCAGCGCTGGGTGCTGTCGCCGCCCGACTGCAGCTTCCACCTGCACGTGCAGCGCACGCTCGAGCAGGCCGGCCTGAGCATGCCCAGGCACACGGTGGAAGCCATGTCGATCCAACTGCAGTTCAACCTGGTGCTGCACGCCGGCATGCTCGGTTTCGGCATGCGCTCGCAGATCGACTTCGCCCCGGGCAAGGGGCACGTGGTGCGGCTGCCCTTCGATCTGCCGGCGCTGGGCACCGGCGTCAGCGTGGTCAGCCTGGCGTCGCACGAACCCAGCCCGCTGGCGCGCCAGCTGGTGGCGCACATCCACGAACTGGCGGCAACAGGCTCGCCGCCGCAGCCCAGCGAGGTGCTGGCCGCGCCGGCCTGAAGGGCGCGCGGCCGCCGACCGCGCCGGGCTGGTGTTAGCCTCGCGGCCCTCGCGCCCGCGGCCCGTGCCGCCGGCGATCCGTTTGGCACCAACAACTTTGGGAATCCGTCATGAGCAATTTCTGGGACATGGTCTGGTTGATGATCTCGACCTTCTTCTTCGTGGCCTACCTGATCATCATGTTCCAGATCGTGGTCGATCTGTTCAGGGACCACGAACTCGGCGGCTTCGCCAAGGTGCTGTGGGTGATCGGCCTGATCTTCCTGCCGGTGATCACCGCGATCGTCTACATCATCGCGCGCGGCAGCGGCATGTCCAGGCGCCAGCTGGCCAGCATGGAAAAGGCCAAGGCCCAGACCGAGACCTACATCAAGGAGGTCGCCGGCAAGTCGCCCGCCGCCGACATCGCCGACGCCAAGGCGCTGCTCGATGCCGGCACCATCAACCAGGCCGAGTTCGACCGGCTCAAGGCCAAGGCGCTGGGCTGACGAGCACCCCCTTCAAGGCGGCAGCGGCTCGCCGCGGCGCGAGCCGCAGCGGTGCGCGTAGACCCAGGTGAACTCGGCGCCGAACAGGAAGATCTGCGCCGAGTAGTACACCCACAGCAGCACCACGATCAGCGATGCCGCGGCGCCGAAGGCCGAGGTGACGCCGCTGCGGCCGATGTAGGCGCCGATCAGCGTCTTGCCGACCAGGAACAGCAGCGCGGTCACGGCCGCACCCACCGCCACGTCGCCCCAGGCGATGCGCGCGCGCGGCAGGGTCTTGTAGATCAGCGCGAACACCGCGGTCACCAGCAGCACGTTCAAGGCCAGCTCGCTGGCGCCGGTGAACGCACTCCAGCCCGGCGTGTCGGTATCCCACCAGCGGCTGAGCGCGTGCAGCGCCGCGCTGAACGCCAGCGACACGGTGAGCAGGAAGCCGATGCCCAGGATCATGCCGAAGGACAGCAGCCGCGCGCGCAGCAGCGCCCACAGCCCGCTTTGGCGCGGCCGCTGCGGCACGCGCCAGATGCGCTCGAGCGCGTCCTGCAGCTCGGCGAACACCGAGGTGGCGCCGATGAACAGCACGATCAGGCCGACCGCCGCCACCGGCACGCTTTGCGAGCGGCGGCTGGCGCTTTCCAGCAGGCCCTGCACCGCCAGCGCGCCGTTGCGCCCCAGCAGGTCCTGCAGCTGCAGGTAGATCTCGCCGCGCGCGGCCTCTTCGCCGAAGAAGAAGCCGGCGATGGCGATGACGATGAGCAGCAGCGGCGCGATCGAGAAGATGGTGTAGTAGGCCAGCGCCGCACCCATGCTTTGCGCATAGTCCTTCATCCAACTCGAAGCGGCGTCGCGCAGCAGCGCGCCCACGGCCGCGAGGGGCTTGGCCAGGATCACAGCGCGCCGTTCTTGGACAGCAGCACCGCCACCGGGCGCGTGCCGGGAAACTCCGAGAACACGATGGTGACGATGGCGGTGATCGGCACCGCGAGGAACGCCCCGGGGATGCCCCACAGCTCCGACCACACCGCCAGGCTGATCAGGATCGCGAAGGGGCTCAGGTTCAGCGAGCTGCCCATCACGTAGGGGTCGAGGAAGTTGCCGATCACGAACTGCACCGCGCTCAATGCCAGCACCAGCGTCAGGATCGGCCCCGGCTCGCCGAACTGCACCACCGCCATCAGCGCCGGCAACGCGACGCCGAGCACCGAGCCGACGTAGGGCACGAAGTTCAGGAAGGCGGTCAGCACCGCCCACAGCAGCGCGAACTCCAGCCCGTACAGCGCCATCACGCCCCAGCTCACCGCACCCAGCAGCAGGCTCAGCAGCGTCTTCAGCGCCAGGTACGAGCCGATGCGCCGGTTGATGGTCTGGATCACCTCGCGGATGCGCGCCACGCGCTGCGGGTCGTCCGACAGCTGCGCGAGCTTGGTCTCGAAGTGCGCGCGTTCGACCAGCAGGAAGGTGGCGTACAGGAACACGACGATGAAGGTCACCAGGATCGAGCCGGCCGAGGCCAGCAGCGAGCCGAGCAGCCGCTGCAGGTTGATCTGCCCCAGCAGCTCCTGGCGCAGCGTGGTCCAGGTGGGCTCGGTCTCGAAACCGAAGAACACCGCCACGCCCTGGATCGACGCCAGCAGCGAGCGCTGGTACTGCGGCGCCAGCAGCAGCGCACGTTCCTTGTTGGCCGCGATCAGGTAGGCCAGCGCGAAGAACGCCAGCGCGATCACGCCCATCGAGAACAGGTAGCGCAGCTGCAGCGGCAAGCGCGGCCCGAGCAGCGGCAGCCGGCCCAGCACATGCGCCAGGCCGACGATGACGTAGACGATGACCGCGCCCAGCACCGCCGGCACGAAGATCGATTTGCCGATGGTCAGCACCCAGCCGATGACCAGCAGCAAGAAGGTGCCGTAGACGGCGGCGCGCAGTCGTTCCATGAAACTCGGTCAAGGTGGAAGGCGCGCGCAGTGTGCCCGAAGCCGGGAGAGCGTTCGCCGCGACGCGGTAGACTCGCGCCGCCCGACGGCCACCCCTTGCGGGATCGGCCGCACATCGCCCCCCCCGGAGGACCCCCATGCTGAAGACCGTGCTGGCCACGCTGTGCGTCGCCGCCGCAGTGGCCACCGCCCCCGCGGCGGCGCAGGTCGCGTCGCCCACGCTGGCCAAGATCAAGGCGGCCAAGGCCATCAACGTGGCCTATTCGCCGGACTCGGCGCCGTTCTCGTCGGCCAGCGGCAATGCGCCGCCCGAGGGTTATTCGATCGAGCTGTGCAAGCGCGTGATCGCCCAGGTGGCGCGCACCCTCGACGAGCCGCAGCTGAAGGTGAACTGGCTGCCCGGTGCGGTGGCCGAGCGGCTGCAGATGGTGGCCACCGGCCGCGCCGAGCTGGACTGCGCCAATACCACGCAGACGCAAACGCGGCTGGCCAGCGTCGACTTCTCCAACCTGATCTTCGTCAACGGCGCCGGGCTGCTGGTCAAGGCCGGCGCGCCGATCAACCAGATCGCCGAGCTGGCCGGCAAGCGCGTGGCGGTGCTCGAGCGCACCACCACGTACACGCGCCTGGCCGACGCCGTGCGGCTGCGCGGCATCCAGACCACGCTGGTGCCGGTCGCGCAGGCCGCCGCCGGGCTGGACCTGCTCGAGGCCGGCTCGGTCGACGCCTACGCCGGCGACAAGGTCGAACTGGCCGCGCTGGCGCTGACGTCGCGCGAGCCGTCGAAGCTGGCGCTGGTGATCGAGGAGCTGTCGTACGAGCCCTATGCGCTGGCGCTGCCGCGCAACGACTCGGCCTTCAGGCTCGAGGCCAACAAGGCGCTGACCCGGGTCTACATGAGCGGCGAGATCGAGCCGATCTTCATGCAGTGGCTGGGCAAGCTCGGCCAGCCCTCGGGGCTGCTGGCGCTGATGTTCGTGTTGAACTCGATCCCGGATTGAGACTCACAGCGCCAGTTCGCTTTCGGCCTTGTTTTCGGAGATGCCAATGACCCTCAGCCTTCCCTGGCGCCGCCTGGCCGCCCTCCTCGCCGCCGGCGCGGCGCTGCTGCTCGGTGCGTGCAGCACGCCGCCGGCCTTCCAGGTGTCCGAGCCCTCGGCGCGCGTCGGCACGGTGATCTCGATCACGCAGGACTCGGTGCAAAACGTCAACAGCGGCGTGGGCACCGTCGGCGGCGCGCTGATCGGCGGCGGCATCGGCAGCCTGTTCGGCGGCGGCTCGGGCCAGACCGTGGCCACCGTGGTCGGCGCGGTCGGCGGCGCCTACCTGGGCAACCAGGCGGCCAGCCGCAACCACACCTTCGTCTGGCGCATCGGCGTGCGCTACGACGACGGCAGCGTCGCCACCGTGCAGCAGACCACCGCCCCGGCGCTGCGCATCGGCGACCGCGTGCGTGTCACCAACACCGGCATCGAGCTGCTGCAATGAGGCGCCTGCCTGCCCTGCTGCTGGCCGCGCTGCTGGCCACCTGCCTGCCCAGCCTGCACGCGATGGCGGCCGACCCGGCGCACAACAGCCGCAATGCGCTGGACTGGGCCGGCGTCTACGAGGGCGTGACGCCCTGCGCCGACTGCCCGGGCATCCGCACGCGGCTGACGCTGCACAAGGACGGCCGCTTCGAGCTGCGCACCCAGTACCTCGAGCGCCAGGTCGCCACGCAGACGGTGCACGGCACGTTCAGCTGGGATGCCAGCGGCAGCACCATCACGCTGGGCGGCGAAGGCAACGCCCAGCAGTTCCGCGTCGGCGAAGGCCGGCTGCTGCAGCTCAACCGCGACGGCAGTTCGCCGCCGTGGGATGCGCCGTACCGCGTGCTGACACGCCAGGCTTCGCCCGCCGCCGCCGCGCCGCAGGCGCCGCGGCGCAACGCCGATGCGGCACTGGTGCGCACATTGCAGTCCAACCATTGGACGCTGCAATCGGGCAGCGAAGCCGGCGGCCAGGCCATCGACGGCCTGATGGTGCCCGGCCAGGCCTTCGTGATGCGCTTCGACGGCGCGCGCGTCAACATCCAGGGCGGCTGCAACACGATGAACGGCGGCTGGCGGCTCAGCCCCCAGGGCCAGCTGACGATCGGGCGTCTGGCCACCACGATGAGGGCCTGCGAAGCGGCGTTGATGTCGGCCGACGCGGCACTGTCGGCGGCGCTGGCGCAGCCGCTGGACGTGGCGCTGCAGCCCGGCCCCCAGCCCGGCTTGCGCCTGGGTTCGGCCAACGGGCAAACACTCGCCTTCACCGGCCAGCCCACGCTGCAAAGCCGTTACGGCGCACCCGCACGCATCTTCCTCGAGGTCGCGCCGCAGACGGTCGAATGCGTCAGCGGCGTGCAGCGCACCCAGTGCCTGCGGGTGCGCGAACGCCGCTTCGACGCCAACGGCCTGCGCATCGAGCCGCCGGGCGAATGGCAGACCTTCCATGGCGGCATCGAGGGCTACACCCACACCCCGGGCGTGCGCAGCGTGCTGCGCATCGACCGCTACCAGCGCAAGCAGGCGCCGGCCGATGCGTCGCGCTACCTCTACGTGCTCGACATGGTGGTGGAATCCGAGACCGTGGCGAAGTAGCCGCGCGCACGGCCCCCCAGGCCGCCAAGCCCGCCGGTGATCAAACTTGGTGATCGGCCGATTCGACGTTCGATCCGCCCGCGGTGGCGGCCTTGCGGGCCGCCACTATGATTTCCCGCTCCCCGTTTTGCCCATGGACACTTCGATGCACCCTCTGCCTGTCGCCCCCACCACGATCGCCGCCGCGTTGCTGGCCCTGACGCTGACGCTGGCCGCGCCGCTCGCCCACGCGCAATCGCGCGTGCAATACGGGCGCATCACCAACGTGACCGCGACCACGCTCACCGACGCGACGGCGCGCAACGTCGGCACGGTGGTCGGGGGCGGCATCGGCCTGGCCACCGGCAGCGGCCAGTCGGGCAGCAACCGCGCCTTGCGCACCGCCGGCGGCGCCGCCGCGGGCCGCGGCGTGGGCAACATGGCCAGCCGTTCGCAGGCCTTCGAGTACACGGTGCTGCTCGCCGGCACCTCGACCATCCGCATCGTGTCCGACCAGGCCGGCAAGCGGGTGGGCGATTGCGTGGCGGTCGAACAGGGCCAGTTCGCGAACATCCGCCTGGTGCCCGACTCGCGCTGCGCGCCTGCGTCGCGGCCGGCGCCGGCCCCCACACCCGCACCCGCGCCGGAGCCATCCGACGCCGATGCCGCCAACGCCTGCGAACAGGCCAAGCAGCAGGTGCTGGCCGCCGATACCGACGAGGCGTTCAGCCTGGCCGAGCGGCGCATGCGGCTGCTTTGCGGCGAGTGAGCCTGGGCCGCGCGGCGCCGGCGCCGCGTCGCATGACTTGGCGGCCGGCACTCGTGCTGCTGTGGCTGGCGTCGTGCCTGGCCATGCCGGCCGGCGCGCAGACCGCGACACCCGCGCCGGCGGCCACGGCGACGTCCGCGAGCACGGGCCCCGGCGACAGCGGCTTGGCGATCGCGCCGGGCGACATTCCATCGCGCGCCGACGCCGACGAGAAATTCCTGCTGGCGGTGCAGCGGCGCATCCAGCTGGACGAGCCGCTGCGCCGCATCGAGCAAAGCCTGTCGCACCAGGCGCAGGCGCTGGATCGGCTGGACGAACGCACCGACCGCAACGACCTGTCGCAGCTGTCGGTGCAGCGGCTGGAAAGCCTCGAGCGGCACTGGCAGCTGAAGGAACGCACGCTGGCGCAAACGCGCGCCGAGCTGATGGCAATGACCAACGCCGCTTCGGAGGATGCGGCCGAGCTCGCCGCGCGCCGCGCCGCCTGGCAGGCCACGCGCACGCAGCCCTACCTGTCGCCGGCCCTGGTCGAACGTTCGGACGAACTCATCGCCAACATCGACCGCGCGCAGGCCGCGCTGGCCAAACCGCTGGCCAAGCTGCTCGATCTGGGGCGCAAGAGCAACGCGCTGTCGGTGCAGCTGCAGCGCGGCGCTGCGGCGGTCGCGGGCAAGGTGGCCGAACAGGACCGCCGCCTGGTGAGCACCGACACGCCGCCGCTGTGGCAGGCGATCCGCGAGGCCGACACGCAGCAGCCGGTGGCCCCGGGGTTGCGCCGCAGCCTGGAGATCGAGACCGCCTTCGCACGCGACTACGACGCGTCGAACGCCCGCTTGCTGCCGGCGCTGGGTGCGTTCGCGATGCTGCTGCTGCCCTTGGTGTTCTGGTTCAAGCGCCGTGCGCGCAAGCTGATCGCCGCCGGCCAGCTGGGCGAACAAGCGCTGCGCGCGCTGGCGCGGCCCTGGGCCGCCTGGCTGCTGCTGGTGGCGGCGATCGCGGTGGTCTACGGCCTGCAGGGGCCGAACCTGCGCCAGCAGCTGGTGATGCTGCTGGCCTGGATCCCGGTGCTGGCGCTGCTGCAGCGGCGCATGCTGAACCTGGTGGGCCCGTGGTCGTACCTGAGCGCGATCTTCTACTTCCTCAACGTCGTCGTCTCGCTGCTGGTGGGCAACCCGCTGCTGTACCGGTTGCTGCTGCTGGCGCTGAACCTGCTGATGCTGCTGACGCTGGCGGTGCACCTGGTGCGCGCGCGCCGGCGCGGCGAGCAGGGCGAGAACCGCTTCCAGTCGGGCTCGTGGCGGTTCGTCGCCTGGGTCGCCTGCGTGGTGCTCGGCGTGGCCGCGCTGTCCAACCTGGTGGGCAACATCTCGCTGTCGGCGATGCTGGTGTCGGCCACGCTGGACAGCAGTTATGCGGCGCTGGCGATCTATGCCGCGAGCAAGGTGCTCGTGGCGCTGGCGCAGGTGCTGCTGGCCGGGCCGAAGGTGGCGCGGCTGGTCGAGCGCTATTCGTCCTCGCTGGCGCCGGCACTGACCACGGTGGGGCGGGTGCTGCTGATCGGTGCGTGGGTGCTGTTCACGCTGCAGTCGTTTCGCATCTACCGGCCGGTGTCGGCCTTCGCCGTGACGGTGATGACCACCAAGTTCCAGGCCGGCGAGCTGTCGCTGAGCCTGGGCAGCCTGGTGTCGTTCGCGTTGGCCACGATGCTGGCGTTCTGGCTGGCCAAGACCATCCGCCAGGTGCTGGCCGAGGACATCCTGCCGGCGATGTCGCTGCCGCGCGGCGTGGGCAACAGCGTGTCCTCGCTGAGCTACTACGTGGTGCTGTTCCTCGGCCTGCTGGCGGCACTGGCGGCAGCCGGTTTCCAGGTCGGGCAGTTGACGCTGGTGTTCGGCGCGCTGGGCGTCGGTATCGGCTTCGGCCTGCAGGACGTGGTGCGCAACTTCGTCGCCGGGCTGATCCTGATGTTCGAGCGCCCGCTGCAGCGCGGCGACACGGTCGAGGTCGCCGGCATGCTGGGCCAGGTGCGCGACATCGGCCTGCGCGCCACCATCGTCACCACCTTCGAGGGCGCCGAGGTGATCGTGCCCAACGGCATGCTGCTGGCCGACAAGATGATCAACTGGACGCTCAACGGCACACGCCGGCGCTTCGACCTGAACATCAGCACGCACTATGGCGCCGACCCGCAGCGCACCATGGAGCTGCTGGTGCAGATCGCGCGCTCGTGCTCGCAGATCGCTGCCACGCCGGCGCCGGCGTGCATCATGACCGGCCTGGCCCCCGGCGAGCTGCAGTTCAACGTGCGCGCCTGGACCAAGGATTTCGGCGACTGGATTGCCGCGCGCACCGAGCTGGCGATGAAGATCCGCGACGGGCTGGCCGCCGCCGGCATCGAGGTGCCGCGCCCGCAGCGCGAAGTGGTGGTGCGCAGCGTGGGGCCCGACACGGCAGGCCCCGAGGCCGGCGCCGCCGCGGCAGCGAGCTGATCGCGGCGCGTCGACGGCAGCGCGCGGCGCGCGGCAGGTCGGCGGCCGCGGGACCGGCGCCCGCGGGGGACCGGCGGCCGCGCGACCGGCGCCCGCCCGGTGCGCACGCTGCTAGACTCGCGGCCCCCGCACCGACCCGACCGTCACAGCAGCGCGCCCATGCAAGCCCTCGGCAACCTCTTCGTGGTCGCCGCGCCCAGCGGCACGGGCAAGTCCAGCCTGGTGAAGGCGCTGCTCGAGGTCGATTCGCACCTGGACGTGTCGGTGTCGCACACCACCCGCGCGCCGCGCGGGCAGGAGCAGCAAGGGCGCGAGTACCACTTCGTCGACGAAGCCCGCTTCGACGAGATGATCGCGCAAGGGGCCTTCGTCGAATGGGCCCGGGTGCACGGCCGGCTGTACGGCACCTCGCATCAGGCGATCGACGAGCGGCTGCGCAGCGGCCGCGACGTCGTGCTCGAGATCGACTGGCAAGGCGCCTTGCAGATCAGGCAGCGCTTTGCCGACGCGGTGCTGATCTTCATCCTGCCGCCGAGCTGGCAGGAATTGCAGCAGCGCTTGCTGCGCCGCGGCGAGGACGGCGCCGAGGCGATCGAACAGCGCATGGCCAACGCGCGCACCGAGGTGGCGCAGGCCCGGCACTTCGACTTCGTTATAATCAACGCTCTGTTCGAGACTGCACTGTTCGACCTGAAGACCATCGTGCACTCGCAGCGCCTGAGGTACGCGGCCCAAGCCCGCCACCGCCCGCAGGTCTTCGCAGCGCTCGACCTGGACTGATCCCCTCGCAACCAAAGCTCCCATGGCCCGCATCACCGTCGAAGACTGCCTGACCAAGATTCCCAACCGCTTCCAGTTGGTGCTGGCAGCCACCTACCGCGCGCGCATGCTCAGCCAGGGCCACGCGCCGAAGGTCGAAGCGCGCAACAAGCCCGGCGTGACCGCGTTGCGCGAGATCGCCGCCGGCGAGGTCGGCCTGGAAATGCTGCGCAAGGTGCCGGTGTGACGCAGGCCTGACGAGACTCGCGGTCCCGACGATGACGGGCGCCCTGGGGCGCCCGTCGTGCTTTGCGGCGCCGGCTGGCGCGGGCCGGCTTTACCATGCCGGCACCGCGGCGGGCGGGCCTGTGGCGAGCCTGTTAGATTTGGCGTCATGGGCATTCGCTCGCTCGCCGCCGAACTGCTGCCGTCCGCCTTGCACGGCTGGCAGCGCGGCGCGGCCGAGCCGGCGCAGCCCAGGCCGCAGGTGGCGTCGTTCGCGGCACTGACCGAACGGCTGAACTACCTGTCCAAGGCCGACCACAAGAAGGTGCTCGAGGCCTTCAAGTTCGCCGACGAAGCGCACCTCGGGCAGTTCCGCGCCACCGGCGAGCCGTACATCACGCACCCGATCGCGGTGGCGGGGCTGTGCGCCGACTGGAAGCTGGACGTGCAGGCGATCCAGGCCGCGCTGATGCACGACACGATCGAGGACCAGGGCATCACCAAGGCCGAACTGATCGAACGTTTCGGTGCGCCTACCGCCGATCTGGTCGACGGCGTGACCAAGCTGGACAAGCTGCAGTTCAACACGCGCGAGGAAGGCCAGGCCGAGTCCTTCCGCAAGATGCTGCTGGCGATGGCGCGCGACCTGCGCATCATCCTGATCAAGCTGGCCGACCGGCTGCACAACATGCGCACCATGGCCGCGATGGCGCCGGACAAGCGCCAGCGCATCGCGCGCGAGACGCTGGACATCTATGCGCCGATCGCGCACCGCCTCGGGCTGAACCAGGTCTACCGCGAGCTGCAGGAGCTGTCCTTCGAATACCTGTACCCGTGGCGGCACGCGGCACTGTCCAAGGCGGTGCAGCGCGCGCGCGGCCACCGCCGCGACATCGTCGAACGCGTACGGCTGGACGTGGCCAAGGCCTTCGCCGGCGCGCGCCTCAAGGCGCGCGTCACCGGCCGCGAGAAGACCGTGTACTCGATCTACCGCAAGATGCGCGAAAAGCACGACGGCTTCGCGCAGGTCAACGACGTGTTCGGCTTTCGCATCGTCGTGGCCACCCAACCCGAGTGCTACTTGTCGCTGGGCGTGCTGCACCAGCTGTACAAGCCGGTGCCGGGGCGCTTCAAGGATTTCATCGCCATCCCCAAAGCCAACGGCTACCAGTCGCTGCACACCACGCTGGTCAGCCCGCTGGGCACCGCGGTGGAATTCCAGATCCGCACCGAGGCGATGCACGCGGTGGCCGAAACCGGCGTGGCCGCGCACTGGCTCTACAAGATCGATGCCAAGAACGGCCAGCGCGCCGCCGAGCCGCAGCAGCTGGGCACGATCTGGCTGCAGTCGCTGATCGACATCCAGGACGAGACGCGCGATTCGGCCGAGTTCCTGGACCACGTGAAGATCGACCTGTCGCCCGACGCGGTCTACGTGTTCACGCCGCGCAGCAAGATCCTCGCGCTGCCGCGCGGTGCCACGCCGGTGGACTTCGCCTATGCGATCCACTCCGACGTCGGCGACCGCACCGTGGCGGCCCGGATCAACGGCGAGGACGTGGCGCTGCGCACCGAGCTGCACAGCGGCGACGTCGTCGAGATCATCACCGCGCCGGGCGCGCGCCCCAACCCGGCCTGGCTGAACCTGGTGCGCACCGGGCGCGCGCGCTCCAAGATCCGCCACTACCTGAAGAACATGGAGCTGGACGAGTCGCGCGCGATGGGCGAGAAGATGCTGGCGCAGGCGCTGCGCGCCGAAGGCCTGCTGATGCCGTCCAGCGACCCGAACGACGCGCAGGCCGCCGCGCTGTGGCAGCAGTTGGCGCGCTGGAGCGGCAACCGCGGCCGCGCCGAGCTGATGGCCGACATCGCGCTGGGCCGCAAGATCGCCACCATCGTCGCGAAAAGGCTGGCCGCGCTGCTGATCGACCACGGTGTGCGCCCCGACGCGGTGACGCTGACGCTGGGGCGCTTCGCCAGCGACGACGGCGGCAGCGCGCAGGGGGTGGTCTTCATCGACGGCAGCGAGGGCGCGTCGGTGCAGATGGCCGCCTGCTGCCGGCCGATCCCCGGCGACGCGCTGGTGGGCTACCTCGGGCGCGGCGAAGGGCTGGTGGTGCACACCCACGACTGCCGCACCGGCAAGCGGCTGTTCGAGCGCGACAGCGAGCGCTGGATGCAGGTGGAATGGGCCGAGGAACTGACGCGCCCCTTCGAGACCGAGATCATGGTGCTGGTGCGCAACGGCAAGGGCGTGCTGGCGCAGGTGGCCTCGGCGATCAGCGCCGCCGAAGCCGACATCACGCACCTGGACATGGACGCCGACCGCCCCGCCGAATCGGCCGAGCTGAAGCTGCTGGTCAGCGTGCGCGACCGGCTGCACCTGGCCGACGTGCTGCGCACGCTGCGGCGCTCGGCCAGCGTGCTTCGCGTGTGGCGGGTCAAGCCTTGACGGGGTCTTTGCCTGCAAGCCTTTACCTGACGGCGGGACCGCGATATGCTGGATATCCATCCAGTACTCCAGCCGAACTGGAGCCAAGTGGGTTCCCCTTGTGTTCGTCCCGTCGTCAAGTCCGCTCGAAGCGGGAACTCGATGGGCCGTCCCCGCCATTCCGATGTATTCGCCTTCTCTGTCCGGCCCGCCCGACGGGCCACGCGTGGCGGCCGTCCAAGGTGCGCTCGGCCGCTGGGCCGAGCGCCTGTGGTCCGGCGCGCAGTTCGCCACGGTGTCGCAGCCCGCGCTGCCGACCGGCTACCCCGCGCTCGACGCCGAGCTGCCCGGCGGCGGCTGGCCCGCGTCCGGCCTGACCGAGCTGCTGCTGGCCGCGCCCGGCAGCGGCGAATGGCGGCTGCTCGCGCCGGCCCTGCGCGAGCAGGCCGCCACGCGGCCGGTGGTGTGCATCGCCCCGCCGCTGCAACCCTACGCGCCGGCCTTGCTGGCGCTGGGCCTGCCGCTGCAGCGTTTCGTCTGGGTCACGCCGCCCGATGCGGCCGACGCCGTCTGGGCGCTGGAGCAGGCCTTGCGCTGCGGCAGTTGTGGTGTGGCGCTGTGGTGGGGCGATGCCGCCATGCCGATGTTGCGCCGCCTGCACCTGGCCGCGCGCGAGCATGGCTGCTTGCTGCTGGCGCTGCGGCCGCTGGCGGCGCGCCGGCAGCCGTCGCCGGCACCGCTGCGCCTGGCCTGCAGCCCTGCGGCACAGGGGCGGCTCGAGATTTCGGTCTTCAAGCGTCGCGGCCCGGCGCAGGCGATGCCGCTGTCGCTGAGCCTGCCGCCCATCGCCATCACACCGCCCGGCCATGCTGTGGCTCGCACTACACCTGCCCTGGTTGCCGCTTGAGGCGGTCGCTTGCGGCGTCGATGCGCTGCCGCGCTGCGTGGTGCACGAGCGCGTGGTGCTGCTCGCCGACCCGGCCGCACAGGCAGCCGGCGTCAAGCCGGGCATGTCGCTGGCGTCGGCGCTGGGGCTGCTGCCGGCGCTGCTGCCGCTGCAGCGCGACCCGGCGCGCGAGCGCCAGCTGCTGCAGTTGGCGGCGCTGGCGGCGTCGCGTTTCACGCCGCGGCTGGTGCTCGGCGAGCAGCTGCTGCAGTTGGAAGTCCAGGGCTCGCTGCGACTGTTCGGTGGCCTGCCGTCCTTGCTGCGCAGCCTGCGCCGCTGCGTCGACGCTCTGGGCTTGAAGCCGCGCTTAAGCATCGCACCCACCGCCACCGCCGCGGCGCTGTTCGCCCGCTGCGCACCGGGTGCCGCGACCACACGCGAGCGCATGCAACAGCGGCTCGACGCGCTGCCGCTGCACGACAGCGCGCCGCAGCTGGCCGAGCTGCTGCACGGCATAGGCTGCCGCACGCTGGGCGACGTGCGCGCACTGCCGCGCCGCGGCCTGCAGCGGCGCGGCGCGGCCGAGCTGCTGGCACTGCTGGACCGCGCCTACGGCGATGCGCCCGACCCTCGAGCCTGGTTCGAGCCGCCGCGCGAGTTCCAGCAGACGCTGGAACTGCTGCAGCGCGCCGACGACACCGCGGCGCTGGACGGCGCCGCGATGCTGCTGGTGCAGGCGCTGGCCGGCTGGCTGGCGCAGCAGTGGCTGGCGGCTGCGGCTTTCAGCCTGTGGCTGTTGCACGAAAGCCGCGGCCGCCATGCCGAAGCGCCGACGCGGCTGCGCATCGCGCTCGGCCAGCCCTCGCGCGATGCGGCGCAGCTCGGGCTCGTGCTGCGTGAGCGGCTGGCGCGCTGCGCACTGCCGGGGCCCGTGTACGCGCTGCAACTGCGGCTCGATGAAGCGGTGGCACTGGCCGGCCACGCCGCGGCGCTGCCCTTCGGCAGCGACCGCAGCGGCGCGCGCTGGCACGACGCCGGGCAGGACGAGCCGAACTTCCTCGCGCTGCTCGACCGTTTGAGCGCACGCCTGGGCGCGATGCATGTGCAGCGCTGGGCAGCCTGCGCCGACCATCGCCCCGAACAGGCGGCGCGGGCCCGGGCCGCCGGCGGCGCAGCGGCTCGGGCCGTCGATGCGCCAGCGCTGCCGCGCCCGAGCTGGCTGCTGGCCGAGCCGCTGCGCCTGGGCGAACACCAAGGCCAGCCGCTGCACGGCGGCGCGCTGCAACTGCACGGCGGGCCCGAGCGCATCGAAGCCGGCTGGTTCGACGGTGCACCGGTGTGCCGCGACTACCACGTTGCCGTGGGCCGCGACCACCGGCTGCGCTGGGTGTTCCACGAGCGGCGCGGTGCCCGACAAGGCTGGTTCCTGCACGGCTTGTTCGGCTGATGAAAGCGCCCGACGACGACGGCCTGCCCGGCTACGCCGAGCTGCATTGCCGTTCCAACTTCAGCTTCCTGCGCGGCGCCTCGCATCCCGGCGAGCTGGTGGCGCGCGCCGCCGAGCTGGGTTATGCGGCCATCGCCATCACCGACGAATGCAGCGTCGCCGGCGTCGTGCGCGCGCACGAGGAATACCAGCGGCAAAAGCAGGCCGCCGCAGCAGCGATGCGCGCGATCGGCCTGCCGCCGCAGCACGCCCGCCACATCCGGCTGATCGTCGGCAGCGTGTTCGACGTGCACGGCGTTGGCGCCACGCCCGGCTGCCGCCTGCTGCTGCTGGCGCGCAACCGCGCCGGCTACGGCGACCTGGGCGAGCTGATCACGCTGGCCCGGCTGCGCTGTGCCAAGGGCGAATACCGGCTGACGGTGCGCGACCTCGACGCGCCGCCGGCCGACCCCGCGCACCTGCGCGGCCTGCAAGGCCTGCCCGACAACCACGCGCTGCTGATCCCGCGCCGCGAAGACGACGATCCAACGCTGCTGGCGCAGGCGCGCTGGCTGAAGGCCACCTTCGCACATGCCGCGATCGCCGTCGAGCTGCTGCTGTGGGCCGACGATGCGTTGCACATCGAGCGGCTCGAAGCCGTTGCCGCCGCCACCGCGCTGCCGCTGGCGGCGGCCGGCGCGGTGCTGATGCACCGGCGCTCGCGCAAGCCGCTGCAGGACACGCTGACCGCGATCCGCCTGAAGACGCCGCTGGCCGACTGCGGTTTCGCGCTCGCGCCCAACGCCGAGCAGCACCTGCGCCCGCGCGGGCGGCTGGCGCGGCTGTACCGCGCCGCGTGGCTCGATGAAACGCTGCGCATCGCGCGCGGCTGCCGCTTCGAGCTGGACGAGCTGGCCTACCGCTACCCCGCCGAGCTGGTGCCCGCAGGCAGCAGCGCCATCGCCCATCTGCGCGCACTCACCGAAAAAGGCGCTGCCGTGCGCTACCCCGGCGGCGTGCCCGAGCCGGTGCGCGCCTACATCGAGAAGGAGCTGCGGCTGATCGAGGAGCTGAAGTACGAGGCCTTCTTCCTCACCGTCGAGGACATCGTGCGCCACGCGCGCAGCATCGGCATCCTGTGCCAGGGGCGCGGCTCGGCGGCCAACTCGGTGGTCTGCTACTGCCTGGGCATCACCGCGGTGCCGCCCGAAAAAAGCTCGCCGCTGTTCGAGCGCTTCATCTCGCGCGAGCGCGGCGAGCCGCCCGACATCGACGTCGATTTCGAGCACGAGCGGCGCGAGGAGGTCATCCAGTACATCTACGCCAAGTACGGCCACGAACGCGCCGCGCTGGCCGCGGCGCTGGCCACCTACCGCACACGCAGCGCGGTGCGCGACGCCGGCAAGGCGCTGGGCTTCGACGCCGCGCAGATCGGCGCGTTCGCGCGCTCGTTCCAGTGGTTCGACGACGCCAGCCGCACGCAGCGCGCGCTGCAGGAGGCCGGCCTCGATGCCGAGGCCGCGCCGGTGCAGTTGTGGGTGGCGCTGATCGGCCAGCTGCGCGGCTTTCCGCGCCACCTGTCGCAGCATGTCGGCGGCTTCGTCATCGCCGACGACAAGCTGGCGCGCCTGGTGCCGATCGAAAGCGCGGCGATGGACCAGCGCCGCGTCATCCAGTGGGACAAGGACGACCTCGAATCGCTGGGGCTGCTGAAGGTCGACATCCTGGCGCTGGGCATGCTGACCGTGCTGCGCCGCTCGCTCGAGCTGATGCAGCGCTGGCGCGGGCTGCACTGGTCGCTGTACGACATCCCCACCGAAGACCCGCGGGTCTACGACATGGTCTGCCAGGCCGACACCGCGGGCGTGTTCCAGATCGAAAGCCGCGCGCAGCAAAGCATGCTGCCGCGGCTGCAGCCGCGCGAGTTCTACGACCTGGTGGTGCAGGTGGCGATCGTGCGGCCCGGGCCGATCCAAGGCGGCATGGTGCACCCGTACCTGCGCAAGCGCGAGCAGCTGCGCCAAGGCCAAGCGGTGCAGGCCACGCCCTACCCCGCGCTGGACGCGGCGCTGGCGCGCACGCTGGGCGTGCCGATCTTCCAGGAGCAGGTGATGCAGATCTGCAGCATCGCCGCCGGCTTCACGCCGGGCGAGGCCGACGCGCTGCGCCGCTCGATGGCGGCGTGGCGGCGCAGCGGCACGGTCAAGGGCCACGAGGCGCGCATCGTCGAAGGCATGGTCGAGCGCGGCTACGCACGCGCCTTTGCCGAAGGCATCTTCAAGCAGATCTGCGGCTTCGGCGACTACGGCTTCCCGGAAAGCCATGCCTACAGCTTCGCCCTCCTGGCCTACTTCAGCAGCTGGCTCAAATGCCATGAGCCGGCGATCTTTCTGGCGGCGCTGTTGAACTCGCAGCCGATGGGCTTTTACGCGCCGTCGCAGCTGGTGCAGGACGCGCGGCGCCACGGCGTCGAAGTGCGCGCCACCGACGTGCTGCACAGCGACTGGGATTGCACGCTGCAGGCACGCGGCATGGCACGCGGCATGGCACGCGACGGCGGCAGCGGCCAGCCGGCGGTGCGGCTGGGCCTGCGCCTGATCGCATCCTTGCCCGAAGCCGCGGCGCGGCGCTTGATGCGCGCGCGCGGCGAACGCCCCTTCGCCGACATCGACGACCTGGCGCGCCGCGCCGCACTCGGCGCGCGCGAGCTGCAAACGCTGGCGCGCGCCGATGCGCTGGCGGCGCTGGCCGGGCACCGCCGGCAGCAGCTGTGGGCCGCAGCCGGCCAGGAGCGGCCGCGCGCGCTGCTGGCCGATGCGCCGGTGCGCGAGACCGAAGCCGAACAACCCGCGCTGCCGCCGGCGAGCGAAGGCGAGGCCATCGTGCTCGACTACGCCAGCACCGGGCTGACGCTGCGCCGCCACCCGCTGGCGCTGCTGCGCGAGCGCATCGCCCGGCGCGGCGGGCGCAGCGCGGCCGAGCTGGCACGCTCGAGCAACGGCCGCAGCACCTGGGCCTGCGGCCTGGTCACGGTGCGCCAGCAGCCGGCCACCGCCCACGACACCGTCTTCGTCACGCTGGAGGACGAGACCGGCAGCGTCAACGTCATCGTCTGCAAGCAGGTGCGCGAGGCCCACCGGCGCGCGCTGCTGCAGTCAAGGCTGCTGGCGGTGGCCGGCCGGTGGCAAAGCGCGAACGGCGTGTCGCACCTGATCGCGCGCCGCCTGATCGACCTGACGCCGTGGCTGGGGCGGCTGGCCACCGCGTCACGCGACTTTCGCTGAGGTGCCTTCGCACCCAACGGCCCTGTACGCTCGCGCCGGCCGGCCGGTGCGCCGCCGCTGGGGCGATGCGCTCGAGGCCGAACCCGGTTTTTGCAGCCCCGGGGGGCTGATCAGACGGTCGATCCCGGCCTGGGGTAGCTGACCGCCAGCACCTCGATGCGCTGCACGCCGCCGGGTGTGTGCAGCGTGACCTCGTCGCCCTCGTGCGCCTTCAGCAGCGCGCGGGCGATCGGTGAGACCCACGAGACCTCGCCTTGCAGGCTGTCGGCCTCGTCGATGCCCTTGATGGTGACGGTGCGCTGCTGCCCGCTGCCGTCGGCATAGGTCACGCGGGCGCCGAAGAAAACCTGGTCGCTGCCGTGATGCAACGACGGGTCGGCCACTTCGGCGATGTCCAGCCGGCGCGTGAGGAAGCGGATGCGCCGGTCGATCTCGCGCAGCCGCTTCTTGCCGTACAGGTAGTCGCCGTTCTCGGAGCGGTCACCGTTCTTCGCCGCCCACGACACCACCTCGACCAGCTTGGGGCGTTCGTCGTCGAGCAGCGCCATCAACTCGCCGCGCAAGCGGCGATAGCCGGCCGGCGTGATGTAGTTGCGCGACGCCGCAGGCAGCGCCGGCGCAGTGAAGCCGCCGTCGCCGTCGGCACCGTCGTCGGCATCGCTTTCGCGTGTGAAGGCCTTGCTCATCGGGCTGAATTCTGCAGCGCGCGCACGCTTGACAGCGGTCAATCCGCACCCATGCCGCTGCCGTTAGCATAGATGCATATAAAATACATCTTCTCGCATGAAGCTGAGCACCTTCACCGACCACCGCCTGCGGCGGCTGATGTGCCTGGCCGGCGGGCCGCAGCGGCGCGCCACCGTGGCAGGCCGCCGGCGCGACGTGCTCGAAGGGACCCCATCATGAGCTTCATGCAACTCGAAGAACCCCCGCGCGCCGCACCGCGCGGCTTCGCACTTTGGCAGTTGGGCTTTCGCCCGTTCTACCTGCTGGCCAGCAGCTTCGCCGCGCTCTCGATCGCGCTGTGGGCGCTGCAGTACGCGGGGCTGCTGGGTGCGGCCTACCTGGGCGGGCCGATGTGGCACGCGCACGAGATGCTGTTCGGCTTCGTGCTGGCGGTGATCGTCGGCTTCTTGCTCACCGCCGGGCGCAACTGGGCCAACCAGCCGACGCCGACCGGCGCACCATTGGCCGCGCTGGCCGCGTTGTGGCTGGCCGCGCGCGTGCTGGTGCTCACACCCTGGGGCTGGGCGGCGGCCGCCGCCAACGTCGGCTTCGCGTGGGCTTCAGCCTACGCGCTGGGGCGTGCGCTGTGGGCCGGGCGCAGCCAGCGCAACTACTTCTTCGTCGGCCTGCTGGTGTTGATGGGCGTGGCTTCGCTGGCGGTGCACCTGCAGTTGCTGGGCGTGCTCGAGCTGCCCGGCTGGGTGGGCATCAACCTGGCGCTGGACGTGGTGCTGTTCATCATGGCGGTGATGGCCGGGCGCGTGCTGCCGATGTTCACCAACAACGGCGTGCCCGGCGCCCAAGCCCGGCGCGATGCGCGGGTCGAGAAGGTGGCATTGGGCTCGCTGCTGGTGCTGCTGGCGGCCGACCTGCTGCCCTTGCCGGCCTGGGTGATCGTCGTGCTGTGCCTGGTGGCCGCGGCCGCGCACCTGGCGCGCTGGTGGCTGTGGGAACCCTGGCTCACGTTGCGCACGCCGCTGGTGTGGGTGCTGCACGCCGCCTATCTGTGGATCCCGCTGCACCTGGCGCTGCGCGCCGCGGCGGCCTTGGGCTGGATCATCCCGTCGCTGGCCACGCACGCCCTGGTGGCGGGGGCCGCCGGCGGGCTGATCATCGGCATGATGACGCGCACCGCACGCGGCCACACCGCGCGCCCGCTCAAGGCCGATCGGGCCGACGTGGCGTGTTACGTGCTGGTGCTGGCGGCCGGCGCGGTGCGTGTGTTCGTGCCGCTGGTGCTTCCGGCCTGGACGCTCGGCGCGGTGCTGGTCTCGGCCACGCTGTGGTCGGCCGGCTTCGCGCTGTATGCGGTGGTCTACGGGCCAAGGCTGTGGCGGCCGCGGCTGGACGGGCGGCCGGGCTGACGCATGGACTACGGCCTGTGGAAGCTGCTGCACCAGGGCACGGTCGCGCTGTCGGTGGGCGGCTTTGCCGCACGCGGCATCGGCAGCCTCAGCGGTGCGGCGTGGATGCGCCGGCGCATCCACCGCGTCTGGCCGCACCTGGTGGACACGCTGCTGCTGGGCTCGGCACTGGTCATGGCCTGGATGCTGCAGCTCAACCCGCTGACCACGCCCTGGCTGGCCGCCAAGATCGTCGGCCTGCTGCTGTACATCGCGCTGGGCATGGTGGCGCTGCGCGCCGGGCGGCCGCTGGCGGTGCGCATCGGCGCCTGGCTGGCGGCACTGGGCGTGTTCGGCTGGAT